>CAYNVA010000052.1:0-8290 GCA_964400575.1 uncultured Thermodesulfobacteriota bacterium
CACCATCGAGGCATCGGTCAATAGCAGGAAGTCAGCCGGGGGCACTGCAGTTTCTGCGGTGAAGAAAGCGCTTGCCGCGGCAAAGCGGAGCTGACGAAGAGAAAGACGTTCTAAAGAGTTGAATTGGTTTTATTGGTTGAATTAGTTTGATTAGTTCTGTGGGTTTCTCATCAGGTGTCATTCCGGGCAAGCCAGACCCTATGTTTAAAAGTAGAAGCAAGCCACACTGAGAATGCTACAGTAATATGGCAGTACAAACCATATAGGAGGCTTGCCATGAAACAAACAGTACAGCCCGATTTTACCGGGCAAAGCATCTACGTCGGCATGGACGTTCATAAAAAGAGCTGGACCGTGAGCATTTTTTCCGAACATCATGAACATAAAACATTCACACAGCCGCCCAATGCACAGAGCCTTGTGGGCTATCTCAAACGCACGTTCCCGGGCGCAACGTATCATGCTGTTTACGAAGCAGGCTTTTGCGGCTACTGGATTCATGATAGTCTTCATCAGCAGGGAGTTGACTCCATAGTGGTCAATCCTGCCGATGTTCCCACAACCGACAAGCAGCGCCGCGGCAAAAATGACAAAATCGACAGCCGCAAATTAGGCAAAAACTTGAGAAGCCATGACCTGCAGCCTATTTATATTCCCGGCAGTATGCAGCGTGAAGATCGCAGCTTACTACGTACCCGGTACGGCATGGTTCGCAAACAGACCCGCTGCAAGAACCAGATTGCCTCGCTTCTGGCCTTTTATGGCGTTTTTTTGCCTCCTGAAATGGAAACAAAGCGCTGGTCCCGTCGATTCATCAGCTGGCTTGAATCAGTACAGTTTGAACACACAAGCGGCACCATAGCCTTGAAAACCCTCATTGAAGAGCTGCTGCATCTGCGCAAGCTCATTGCCGGGTTAACACGGCAAATCATTGTGCTATCCCGAACCTATGACTATGTCGAAGCGGTATGGCTTTTAAAAACCATCCCCGGCATCAGCACCCTAACGGCCATGATACTGCTAACCGAAATCGGCGATATCTCCCGGTTTAAAAATCTGGATAAGCTGGCAAGCTATGCCGGCCTTATCCCCGATACAAAATCAAGCGGCGAAGAAGAACACATCACCAACATCACCATGCGCCGCAACCCGATGCTGCGGGCGATTCTGGTGGAGAGCTCCTGGGTTGCCGTACGCAAGGACCCGGCGCTGACCCTGGCTTTTAATAAGCTGTGTCGGCGTTTGAAAAAGACCAATGCCATCATCCATATTGCCCGGAAACTTTTGAACCGAATACGCTTTGTTTTAAACAACCGGCAGCCCTATATTGTGGCTATCGTTGAATAACTGAACCCCGAAAATAAAGGACAAGGACAATCACCATTATATTCTTTCTGTGGGTAGCGCTGAGTCATTCCTGCAGCGGGTTTAATCCGTCTGCTCCAAGCCAGACTGCGAGCCCACACCTTTAAAACATGATGCGGATAATGCAGCGGCGCTTGCCTTTGGCTGGCCTGTCTGCTTATAGGAGATTGTTTTAGGGATTGTTCCTTGCATATATGGTTATGTGATCTTTATTAGTGATAAAAAAACAAAACGTTCATTCTCGGTGCCCCTTGACTTTTAACATAGGGGAATGACTGTATAGCTGAATCGTGCAACAAAATCAGAGAGGCTTTTAACTTTGGCAAGCGAGAACATGAAAAGCATATCTTATATAGCTGCAGTAATCTGCCTCTGTATCGTGCTTGCCGGCTGGACAGACTCATGGGAGAGCATACGGAAGGAATCTGCAAAGGTGTCCTCAGTCAGCGCCCGCTTCACGCAGACAAAGCGCATGAAGATACTGGCAAGTCCGCTTGTGTCCAGTGGCGCCTTCTGCTTCAAAGCGCCCGGTTCCGTACGGTGGGCCTATGACGGGCCGGTCAAAAGCGTTCTTTTGCTGCACCAGGGCGCAAGCAGTCGTTTTACGCAGGGGAACAGCGGCTGGACGGAAGATGCGGGCATCGGCGCTGCGGCAACAAGCGTGATGCTGCAGGAGATAATGCTGTGGAGCACGGGCCGTTTTACCGAAAGTCAGGGCTTTACTGCCCAGCTGCTGGCCGGCGCTGCGCCGCGGATTCAGCTGCGGCCACGCGACAGCAGCCTCGGGCAGATCATCTCAGGCATTGAGATTATCCCCGCGCCTGACAGGCCGGGCATGATTCAATCAATCATCATAAGCGAAGGCGAGGGCAATACCACAACCTTTGATTTTGCCGATGTGAAAATCAATGCCCAGCTTGAAGACGGGCTTTTCAGGAAACCGTGATGCCGACTGGAATAAAAGCACACGTGCTATGGTGCTGTGGTATCTCAGCGCTGCTGCTGTGCTCATGCGCATCAGCGCAGCGGCCAATTGTTCATCCTTCTGGGCCTGAACATCGGCAGCGCTGCAGCCTGCCTTTTCCCGTCGCGCCGGTTCGTTGTATCAACGCCATAGAGGCGCAGCTGCCTGATGGCAAACAAATGACCCTCATAGGCATTACGGTCAGCGACCCCGGAGAGCGAGCTGTCAGGGCAGCCATTATGACTATTGAAGGGCTGCTGCTCTTTGACGCTGCCACATGCAATGACGTGATCACCCTGTACCGGGCGCTGCCCCCTTTTGACGGGCCCGAATTCAGGAGCGCCTTGTTGCGTGACGTGCAGTTTCTCCTGCTGGCCCCTGCGGGTGAGCCTCAGCAATGCGGCATATTGGATAATGGATCAAGCATCTGCAGATACGGCCTGACCGACGGCATGGCAATCGATGTTATCGTAGCCCCTGACAATAGTTGGGAGCTGCAGGAATATAAAAACGGATCTGGTGCTACCCGCACGGCAAAAGGCGCAGCAGCAGCCGGCGGCAGGCCGGGCACTGTTGTTTTGCAGGTGCTGCAGCCGCAGCCATACGTCCTGCAGTTGCGCACTATCAGTGCCGAGCCTGCAAAGCCCGGTGATGCGAAGTAGAATTTTATATGAAATTTAAACTCATCTACCCGAAATGGAAAAAGCTTGACCGGCAGACGGAATTTTACCTGCCGCCCCATGGCCCGGTGGTTTTTGCCGCAACGCTGCCGCCGTATGTGGAGGTGGAGTTTGTGGATGAAAACGTGCAGGGCCTTGAGCTTGACGATGCCCCCGATTTTGTCGGCATCTCCCTGATGCTCACCGCGCAGGTCAGGCGCAGCTGGCAGATTGCCGATCACTACCGCAGCCGCGGCATCAAGGTCATCTGCGGCGGCATTGCCGCCATGCTTCATGCAGAAGAAACCATGGCTCATGCTGACGCGGTGTTTCTAGGTGAGGCTGAAGGCCGGATGGAAGCGGTGTTTGAGGATTTTAAAAACAACTGCCTGCGACCCTGCTATGACTATATGACTCAGTATCCGCCGGTGGAGCTCATCGGTTCGGCCCGCAGAAGCATTCTGCAGCGCGATCTCTACAATTACCGGGGCGTGCAGATGGTTGATCTCGTGCATGCCTCGCGCGGGTGCCGGTTCAACTGCTATCCCTGCTGCGTCAATTTCCTGGGCGGCCGGCAGTTCAGGCCGCGGCCCTATGATAAGGTTATAGCGGAGATGGCAGGCATCGACAATAACCGGCTTTTCATCGTTGACAATTCTCTTGCGCAGGACAAGCAGTGGGAGCTCGGGCTGTTCCGGGAAATGGCGGGGCTTAAAAAAAAGTGGTGTTGCCATCCTATCGAAGAAGATGATGAAGTTTTGGAAGCCGCTGCCCGGGCAGGGGCCTGGTATGTGTATCAGGCTGTCTTTGACACATCCGACCATATCAGAAACAGGATCAAACGCTATCACGACTATGGTATAGCTGTTGAGGGCACCATACTGCTTGGCCTTGACAATCACACCGAGGACTCCATCAAGCGGCTCATCGATTTTCTGCTTGAGGTAGAGCTTGATATGGCAGAGTTCACCGTGCTGACACCGTTTCCCCACACGCCGGCATTTGATGATATGCACGGTCAGGGACGCATCACGAGCTATGACTGGAATGACTACACCTGCGACAGGGTTGTGTTTCAGCCACGGCACATAAAGGCCCAGCGCCTGCAGGAGCTGTACTATTATGCCTGGGACATGTTCTACCGCGACGAGCCGCAGAATTATAAAATGTTCAAGCTGATGCAAAAAGTGGTGGAGCGGGAAAAAGCCGATAACACATTTGTTCCCCGGCGCCGCGACCTTGCCGGGAAAGTCTTTGGAAGGGCGGAATAGCAAAAATTGTTTATCGTTCATCGTTTATGGTTTTTCGTTAATAACCAGGGATTTAGAGGTCAGAGATCGGAAGTCGGAGATCGGAGATCAGAGATCGGGAGTCAGGGTTAGAGCTGAAAGCTCAAAGCTGATAGCCTCCACCAACAATCAATTATGAACAACCAACGATCAACAACCAAAGACCAACGAGGGAAAAAATGATAAAAAAGAATGTTGTTATAGTCGGGCAGGGGGCCCTTACACTTGAGCAGATTCAAAGCGTGGCCCGGGGCCTTGCCCGGGTTGAAGTAAGCAGACAGAAATCTTTCCTCGCACGCATGCATCGCTCGCAGGCCATGCTGCAGCGGGCGCTCAAAAGGGGCGATGCGGTTTACGGCGTGAATACGGGCTTCGGCAAGTCCTGCGGCAAAAGGCTGCCCAAAGATGCTGCCCTGCGCACAACCGCAAACCCGCTGCCGTTTCACGGCTGCGGCACGGGCGAGCCCATAGGCATTGAAGAGACCCGTGCTGCCATGCTGTGCCGCATGCTCTGCCTGGCAACGGGTTATTCAGGAGTATCCGTTGCGCTGCTGCAGCAGCTGGCCGATATGCTCAATAAGGGTGTTACACCCGTGGTGCCGGGAGAAGGATCGGTTGGAGCATCGGGTGACCTTACGCCCATGTCCTATGTGGCTGCATGCATGGCAGGTGAGCGGGAGGCTTTGTATAAGGGCAGGCGCATGAGCGCTCGTCTGGCGCTCAAAAAATCCGGTATAGCCCCGTATGTCTTTGATCCGAAGGAGCCCCTTGCCATGGTCAATGGCACATCCACCATGACCGGCATTGCTGTTATGTCTGTTCTGCGCGCCCGTTCCATACTGCATGCAGCCCTGTGCGCTACGGCCCTTACCGTTCACGCATTCAAGGGCAGGGCGTGCCATTTCCACCCTGCCATCAGCCGGGCAAAACCATTTAGCGGTCAGGCGTATGTTGCCCGGTGCCTTGAGCTTCTGCTGGCTGCAAAAGGCGATGTATCCATTCTTGAGGATAACGGCCCCCATGCCCTGCAGGACCCCTATTCGGTGCGCTGCACCCCGCAGATAGCAGGCGTGCTGTGTGATGCCCTTGCATGGGTTGAGCAGTGGGTTGAGATCGAAGCCAACAGCTCAAACGACAATCCAATATTTGACCCTGCAACAGGCGAGCCCCTCATGAGCGGCAATTTCTATGGCGGCCATATTGCATTTGCAATGGACGGCCTGAAAGCTGCCCTTGCCTCGGTTGCCGACATGGCTGACCGACAGATACTGCTGCTTGTGCATCCTCAGTTCAACCGCGGGCTGCCCGAAGATCTGGTGGGTGTTGCCGGGGATGAGCATTTTTTTCATCACGGTTTCAAGGCCATGTCCATCAGCGCGTCAGCCCTGGCCGCAGAGGCCCTGAAAAACACCATGCCGGCTGCTTCATTCTCGCGTTCCTGCGAATCCCATAATCAGGATAAGGTGAGCATGGGCACCATTGCAGCCCGGGATGCCCGCCGGGCCTGCGAGCTTGTGGAGCGTGTGCTTGCCATTCATCTGCTGGCCGCTGCTCAGGCCTGTCAGCTGCGGGGCAATCTGCAAAAGCGCCCGCGGCTTCAGGCTCTTGTGAAAAGCATACGCCTGGTTTCACCACCCCTGGTGCACGACCGCCCCCTTGACCGCGACATTGAAGCCATGGTGCAGGCTATCGGCCGCGGCGAACTCTTTTCAGTGCTGGCAGGAGTGCAAAAGTCATGACCCGCGAGCATCATCTGAGCTTTGAGATTGAGCACACCGTGGCATTCTACGAGCTTGACCCCATGCAGATCGTGTGGCACGGCAACTATTACAAATATTTTGAAGACGCCCGCTCTGCCCTGCTGCGCAGTGTCGGCATTGACCTGCACGAATTTTATATAAAAAGCAATTGCGTTTTCCCCATCATTAAAACCGCCACCAAGCATATCTTTCCCCTGCGCTACGGCGACGCTTTCATCTGCAGGGCCACTGTTGCCGAATGCAGGGAAAAGCTTGTTGTTGATTTTGAAATCAGGCTCAAGGCCGACGCTAGAGTCTGCGTGAAAGGCAGGACCGAGCAGGTGGCCGTGCACATGCCCGAAGGGGAAATGCTCTTTGAGCTACCCGCAGCTATACGCGCTGCGCTGGGGATGCCGTGACACAAACCTGTTTTTACAAAGCCCTTGCCGCGGGCGCTGAAACAGTAACGGTCTGGTCGCAGCTTCTGGACCGAATCAATGTCTTTCCCGTGGCCGACGGCGACACGGGCCGCAATCTTGTTATAAGCCTTGCTCCGCTGCGAAAAGAGCATGCCGATATCGGGCATCTCTGCCAGAGCCTGCTGCTTGCGGCACGCGGCAATTCAGGCAATATCGCCGCCCGGTTTCTGCAGGAGTTCGCGGCCATGGCATCGGTTCAGGATTTGGCCGCGACCGTGCAGCGCGGCAGAGATATGGCATACGGGGCGGTGAGCGACCCCAAGCCCGGCACCATGCTGAGTTTTTTTGACAGGCTTGCTGAACTGTGCACCTGTAGCCCTTACGAAGCAGACGCCACGTGGACGACAGCGCTTCTTCAATCTCTTGAACACGCGGTTGCCGACACCGTTGTTCAGCAGCCGGTGCTTGAGCTGGCCCGTGTTGTGGATGCCGGAGCCCTGGGCATGTATCTTTTTTTTGATAGTTTTTTCAGCTGCCTTGCCGGCACGGAGCAGTGCTTTTCTCCGGCCCGCGCCTGCTTTAAAGAATACCTCCGCATAGCCGATACGTTCAGCCGGGAAACAGCTGCGGGTTTCTGCATCGACGCAGTGCTGAAGTGTGACGACAGCTCCGCAGCAAAGCTTCAGCATACGGGCGAAAACACCGTTGTCATGCGCAGCGGTGAGTATATCAAGGTGCACCTGCATGCCCCTGACCGTGAAAAGGCTCAGCGCGAGCTTGCCGCAAGCGGACGTATTGTTGCCTGGGCCGATGATGATCTCGCGGCCCAGACGGGGATGTTTGCAGGGACGGGTTCAACCCCTGTCGTTCATATCATGACAGATGCCGCAGGCTCCGTCACCCGCGAAGATGCTGCCATGCTGGGGATAACACTTCTTGACAGCTATATAACCATGGGCGACAGGAGCCTGCCGGAAACCTGCCACCTGCCCGCCGACATATATAAAGCCATGCGCGCAGGCATTGCCTGCTCCACTGCGCAGGCATCGCTTCATGAGCGGCACCAGAACTATGCCGGAGCGCTCGAACTGCATGCACGCGTGCTGTACCTGTGCGTAGGTTCGGTCTATACGGGAAATTTTGAAACCGCCCTTGGCTGGAAACAGGAACATGATTTTGACAACCGTTTCACTATTATAGACACGGGCACAGCATCAGGACGGCTTGCTGTTGCCGTGCATTTCGCGGCTCGCTGTGCCCGGCAGGCGAAAAGCATCGGCGAGGTTGAAACATGCGCGCGAAAAGCTTTGGAGCTTGCAGGCGAGTATATATTTATCGACATGCTGCACTATCTTGCCGAAGGCGGCAGGCTTTCAAAAACAGGTGCTTTTTTCGGTGATATGCTCAAGTATAAACCGGTCATAAGCCCGCAAAAGGACGGGGCGCAAAAGGTCGGCATGGTCAGAAACCGCTCTGAGCAGGTGCGGTTTGCCCTTGAGCGGCTCGCAGAAGTTTTTGAGGCTGAGGCCTATGGCCTCATACTTTTTCAGTACACGGACAACCGCAGCTTTGTTGAGGACGTAGCGGCAACCGTGCAGCGCCGTTTTCCAAACACAGAACTGATGGTGCGGCCCCTGTCTCTCACGACGGGCGTGCATTCGGGGCCGGGCACATGGGCCGTGGCGTTTGCTCCCGTAGAGGTGAAATGAGGTTTTGTAGCGACTGTAATGATTGTCAATACCCTATTAACAAAATTTCGGGTCATAAACCTGATTGTTCTTTAACATAGCATTGAGCGTGATGACGAGCTTACGCATGCAGGCGGTAAGGGCAACACTATGCTTTTTGCCCTGGC
>CAYNVA010000053.1:0-12771 GCA_964400575.1 uncultured Thermodesulfobacteriota bacterium
CCCGAGCCTTCGGCTGCGCATATAGAGATCTTCAAATCCCTTGCCGAAAGCGCGCATGTCGATATAGAACACCTTGATGTCGATATCGGGATAGTGCTCCTTGAGCACCAGCGTGCTTTTCACCGTATTCATGCAGCATATATTGGAGCAGTACGAGCCGCCCTTTTTCAGGGAGCGGGACCCCACGCACTGAATGAATCCGATTGAGCGGGGGGGCTTCTTGTCCGTCGGCCGCATCAGCTCACCCTTGCTGGGGCCGCCTGAATTGACCAGGCGCTCAAATTCCATGCTGGTCAGCATGTTTTCAAAGCGCGTATAGCCGTATTCATCCATCTCTGTGGGGTTATAGGCGTCAAGGCCCGTTGCCACCACAATGGTGCCCACCTGCTCGGTGATCTGCTCATCGGACATGTGAAAATTGATGCATTTCTTCTGGCAGGCCTCCACGCATTTGGAGCAGACCGCGGGATTATAGCCCAGGCATTCTGCGCTGTTGATCAGAAAAGCCGCCGGCACTGCCTGAGGGAATGGCCGGTAAATGGCCTTGCGTGATGACAGGCCGACATTGAACTCGTCGGGGCGCACCACGGGGCATACCTTTGCGCAGTCTCCGCAGGAGGTGCATTCATTTTCATCGACATAGCGGGCTTTTTTCTGAAGCGTCACGGTGAAGTTGCCAACATAGCCCTTCACATCAACAACTTCGCTCATCGTATACAGCTTAATGTTTGGATGCCGACCGGCATCCGCCATCTTAGGCCCGAGTATTCATATCGAGCAGTCCATCGTGGGAAATGTCTTGTCGAGCTGTGCCATCCTGCCGCCGATGGAGGGCTGCTTTTCCACGAGCAGCACTTCATAGCCATTGTCGGCAAGGTCAAGCGCGGCCTGTATGCCCGCAACGCCGCCGCCGATGATCATGGTGCGCTTGGTAAGCGGCAGAATGTCTTCGTACAGGGGCTGCAACAGGCGAACGCGTTCAACGGCCATCTTCACCAGGTCCAGTGCCTTGTCCGTTGCGGCCTGCGGTTCATGCATATGCACCCAGCTGCACTGCTCGCGAAGGTTGGCCATTTCAAGCAGGTAGGGATTAAGGCCCGCAGCGAGCAGCATCTTGCGGAATGTGGGCTCATGCAGGCGGGGCGAGCAGGAGGCCACCACGACGCGGTTGAGGCCGCTTTCAACAATGTCCTTTATGATTTCCTGCTGGCCGGGCGTGGAACAGGCATAGGTAATCTGCTTTGCCACCACGACATCTGCGAGCTTTGCCGCGGCTTCCGACACGGCCGTGCAGTCAACCGTCTGCGCAATATTCAGGCCGCACTGACAGACATAGACGCCGATCCGGGGCCCGTCCTCTGCAGAAGCATGCACCTTTGACTGACTCTGTATATCCATGTATCCTCCATATGTATACATTCAGAATTCCGGTTTCTGCTTCAGAATTCAGGCTTCTGACTTCCGGCTTCTGACCTCTGGCTTCTGAATTCTGAATTCTAATCTTAACCCGCTATTCCCAGCGAAGGGTTTTCACCAGCACGCCGGTCAAATCCATCATGTCCATTTTTATAGCATCTGCCTGCATGGGGTCTTCCATGGCGCAGGTCAGGTGAATCTGGCATTTCGGGCATGAGGTGATCAGCAGATCGCTGCCCGTGGCGCGCGCCTGCTTCAGGCGCAGCACCTGCAGCTTTTTGCTGTAGGCGTCACATCCCGTCCAGGCGCAGTTGCCGCAGCACAGGGCTGCCGCGCCGTAATCCTGCATCTCCTGAAAGCCCTTTGTTTTAAGGCGGCTGATAAGCTTGCGCGGAAGATCAGCCTTGCCCTCGAGCCTGCTCAGGCGGCAGGGGTCCTGAAACGTGACGGCGTGCTCAAGTTTTTTGAAACCGACGGCGCCCTTGTCGATTTCCTCCTCCAGCCGGTCATACAGATGCGTGACTGTGCAGGCAAGCTCGATGCCGTGGGCCGGATAATCATGAACAAAGGTGCGGTAGCATTCCGGGCAGGCCGTGATGATTTCTTTAATGCCGCGATCCTTGATAGCCTGCGCATTGAGTTTGGCCAGGCGCAGAAAATTTTCCTTGTCCCCGGCCCAGAGAAGATCATGGCCGCAGCAGCGCTCATCTTCAAGCACTGCGGGCTTGATATCGAAAAAGTTCAGAAGCTTCAGGCTGTCGACAAGAATATCGCGTGTTTTGACGGCAAGAAAATTCCGGAAAAAATAGTCGAAATACGCTGCGCAGCCGCCCCAGAAAAGCGTTGTGCTCGCGGCATCGATGGCCACATCTTTTCCGAGCCACTGCCACTTGCGGGTGGTGAGGCCGGGAGATGCCATAGTGCGCATGAGCGACTGGAAAAAACCTTCATGCGCCTCGCGCCCGGTTTCGGAATCGGGCCGCTCAAGGCTGCGCAGATCGCGAATAAATTCGGGAAAGTTCACATCCGACGGGCAGCGCTCATGGCACAGGCCGCAGGTGAGGCATGCCCGGACATCTTTTTGTACGGTTTCGGATTGCGCATCGCCTGCGATGACCGCATTTGCAATGGCCCGGGGCGAGTAATTTTTGCCGGTCAGGGCAAGGGGGCAGGCAGAGGAGCATTTGCCGCAGTCCTGGCAGGCGAATACGTCGCGAGCTGCAATGATTGAGCGCACCAGCGCTGCCGTATCGGCGCTATCGGTCTGTGCAGGCTGCGGTTTCACCGGGCTTTTGCCGAGGGCCTGAATGTCGCTGGTAAATGTTTTTAAAAACTGCAGCAGCTGCGGCGCTTCATCGGGCAGCGACATCCCGAGTCGCAGGCGCTGCCTGCCAATGCCCAGCAGATCAAGAATCTCCTGCATGTCATCAATGTTGCCGACCGCTGTTTCAGTGCCGCTGCCGTAGCGGCAGGCCCCTGCTGCGCAGCCCAGAAGCGCTACGCCGTCGGCCCCCATTTCAAATGCCCGCAGCAGCAGCGCCCGGTTGATTCTGCCTGCGCAGGGCACCCGGATGAGGCCTATTTCATGGGGGATATCCGCGCCCTGCTCCTGCAGCGTATGCATGGCCGTATGGGGGCCCCAGTTGCAGATAAATACAACAAGTTTCATGGTAGGGGTATTTTTTTTCACACGTATCTGGCTCCTGTTTTCCATCAGCGCTCCAGCAGCAGCTCGCCGAGCGCCCGTTCGAGAAAAGCATGGTTGCGGTACGGGCTGTCGGCAGCATTTGAGGGGCAGACCGAAATGCAGTTGCCGCAGCCTTTGCACAGTGCATCATCAACGGTTGCGCGCCAGGCGCCGCCGGGTCCGGGCCCGAGGGTAACGGCCTGATAGGGGCAGTGCCGCACGCACCGGCCGCAGCCGCGGCACAGTTCTTCGTCAATGCAGACGGTAAATCCCCTGCTTGAGCGCGGGCCCCGGGGCATGCCTGCTGCTGCCAGCACAGCCGCTGCGGCTCCCTTTTCGCGCTCCGATATTTTTACGCCGGGGAAATCGGCCATATAAACCCCGGGAACCGATGTGGCGCCGGGATATAAAAAGGATATGCCGGCCACGCCCTGTTTCTGCATGACTGAGGAGATGGTGCGTCCCGGCAATTCCTTCTGATGAATACAGGTAAGTTTCTTGGCCTGCCTGCCCCCGAGAATCACAGCGCCCGCCTGAATAGTCTGCCGGTCCTGATCTCCCATCTGGAAGGATATCTGGAAGTCGCCCCGGGCTCCGTTGATCGCGTTGACCGTGGCTCCCGTAAAGCGGTGAATATTGGGATGGTTAACCACATCGGCATCGCTGTCCTGCGGCGGGACAAAAAGCAGCGCTTCAAATCCCATGTTTGCCAGGGTCAGCGCGCTCTGCCGGGCGGCAGCGGAATCGCCGATCACAGCGGTCGTGAAGCTGTAGTTGCGTGAAGGCGTAGGCAGAAGCTTCAGGCGCCGCGCCCGGTTGATGGAGCTTTCAATAAGGCTTTCAAAGCGATCACGCGCTCGCTCGGGGCTGTTTTTCACCAGCCGCAGCACCTCGCCGCGCAGATTGCATGCCTCGACCATGGAGCGGCTCACTCCCGTGCCGGTAAAAAGCCTGTTTTTTAAACGGCTGCGCTGCTCCGTGCAGGAGCTGCACACGAAATTGAGCGAACAGCAGGCGCATGATGCCAGAACTGCCCGCGTAATGCCTTTTTCACGGATGGTGCGCACGATTGATGAATAGCCCTCGGAGACGCATGCCGCTGTAATGATTTCGGCATGAACGATATCGGGCCGGGTGTGAAGGCTTTCCATATACTGCGTCATGCTGTCAAGCCACCCTTTAGAGTCATTGCAGCGGCAGGCAAATACGCCGATGCGGATATCGGGCGACAGGCCAGGATCGGGAACGGAAAAGGACATGCCGTGGCCTCTCGGGCGGGCGCCGCTGCCCCCGAGCAGCGCCATGGCCTTGGCAGCCGCAGCAAAGCCCCGCGCCATCAGGGCGTAGACATCTTCTTTTGAGGATTTGGCGTCATAGGCGCGTATCACATCCTCGCCATTGATCTGGCCGGCAGCGTCCCGGTCGGCAATAATAACAATGCCGGCATTTTCCGTAAGCCCGTCTCCGGACTGGCCATGCTGTATCGCGCCGACGGCTGCGCATGCATCGCTGCACTGCAGGCACTGGGAGCAGGCGCCGCACTGCAGGCAGCGCCGCGCCTCAGCCATAACCTGCTCGCGGTTCAGCCCCAGAGCCGCTTCCAGAAAGGTGGAGCGCCGGACCGCAGGAGCTAGCTCGGCCATGGCCGGCCGCACCGTTTTCTGCGCAATGACGGGAAGCGGGGCAAAGTCGCGATCAGCCGGGCGAACGGGCTTGTCTCCGTTTGCTCCGTCGCGGTGCATATGGCTCAGCAGCCCGCGGGCTGCGCTGCGGCCTGAGGCCATTGATGCCACAACCGATGTGGGGCCGCTGACGCCGTCGCCTGCGCCGTATACGCCGCTCAGATTGGTGCGGCCGTGCGCATCGACTTTGATAAAACCGTTTTTTGTAACATGAAGCCTGCCATGGGTGTCTTCTTCTTTCAGGGGCCCCGACTGTCCTATTGCCACGAAGGCCATATCAAACAAGAGTTCGCTGCCCGGTTTTTTCGGGTCTATCACGGGCCAGGAAATGCCGCCGGCATCAGGCGGGCCGGGTCTGGTAGTGGCGCATTTCACGCCGCAAAGCCTTCCGCCTGCGCCCTCAAAAGCCGTCACCTGACATGAGGTCTGTATGACAACCCCTTCCTCGCGTGCGGCCTGCACCTCCTCTGCGTCGGCAGGGATAGCGTCTTGCGCAAACCAGGATATCAGGGTTACCTCAGCGCCAAGGCGGCACAGTGCCCGTGCAAGATCAAAGGCGCTGTTGCCATCGCCGATGACAGCTGCCCTGCCCTGCAGCTCTTTTACCTCGCCGCGGTACATGCGGTTTAAAAACGACAGGCACCCTTCAACCCCCGAAAGGTCTTCGCCGGCTACGCCCAGTTTGCGGTCAAGCCAGGTGCCGGTGGCCACGATGACACCGCTGTGTTTCTTAGCCAGCGTTTCAAGCTCAAGGGAAACATCCACCGGATGATTGCAGAGAAAGCGGGCGCCAAGGCTTTTTATATAGTCGATGTCGCGGTCAAGAATATCGTCTGGCAGGCGGTAGCGCCCGACGCCGTAGCGCAGAAGCCCGCCGGCCAGGGGTTCTTTTTCATAGACCGTGACTGCGCAGCCTGCGCGGGCAAGCTCGGCGGCAGCGGCAAGGCCTGCGGGGCCCGAGCCGATGACGGCAACACCGGGGCTGTCATGGGCTGCCTGTTTTTTGACGGGGACAGTGTCGGCGGCAGTGTCGGCGATAAACCGTTTGATGTCCTTGATGGCAATTGCCTGATCAAGCTCTGCCCGGCGGCAGGCTGTTTCGCAGGGATGGGTGCAGATGCGGCCGCAGATGCCGGGCAGCACATTTTCCTGCCGGATAAGATCAAGAGCTTCGCCGTATTTTTCGTCCAGGCACAGGGCGATATATCCCTGCGCGTTGACGCCAAGGGGGCACTCCTTCTGGCAGGGCGGGGCATTGCGCTTTTCAATCACGGCCCGGCCCGGAAGGCTTTGGCGGCCATTGTACAGTATGGCTTTGCGGCCATTGTCAAGGGTGACCGGGCAGCTGTCATAGCAGCGGCCGCAGAGGGTGCATTTTTCAGTATCAACAAATGTCTGGGGCCGCGTGATTTTGATCGAAAACCCCTGCGCGCTGTGTTTGACCGCATCGACCCGCGCCGGCATAAGCAGCCGTATGTCGGGATTGCGCAGAATCCGTATGAGGCCCGGGCGGTGGGCATAGTTGAGCCGCACGCCCGATTTGAGCATCCATTCATCGCGGGAAAATTTTTCGTCCAAGTCAATGGCCGTATCGATGAGCGTGACCGGGATGCCGAACTCCCCGAGCTTATTGGCGGCAGTCACGCCCGAAGGCGTTGCCCCAATGATGGCTACGCGGTGCAGGCGGTCTTTGGGCTTTTTCATGACGCGACTCCCGCATGGCCCGCAGCCTTTTTCTCCCGGCCTTTGAGCATGGCTGCGCCATAGTCCCAGCCTTTTTTGAAAGCGGTCAGGTTCATTTCCTCGGTCCCCCTGGGCACCGAATTCTTCACCGCTTCCTCAACCGCCTTGCGCGAAACAGACTGCGTTACTGAGGCAAAAAAGCCGAGCATGACGATATTGGCGATCATCTTGCGGCCCATCTCCTCGGCAAGGCGCGTTGCGGGTATGGAAAAATAATCGCGGTCAAAACCAGTGGGCTTCACAAGATCCTGATCAGTAATGAGCATGGTCGTCTCGACAAGCATACAGGCATACTTGTCATAGCCTGTCTGGGACATGCAGACCAGTATGTCGGGGCGGCGCACATACGGGTACTGTATCTTTTTGTCGTCGATTATAACCTGGGAGCAGCAGTAGCCGCCGCGCGACTCGGGGCCGTAGGACTGCACCTGGGTACTCTCGCGGCGATCACCCAGCGCCGCGGCTTTCCCGAGAATGCTGCCGATGAGCACAACGCCCTGGCCGCCAAAGCCCGTGACCAGTATTTCTTTTTTTGTGGTGGTTGCTGCTTGTGTCATCTGCAGTATGCCTTTATTTATTAAAAAAATAAGTTCCCCAGCAATATCTGCCGGGTTGTCCGTATGTTTAAGGTTCTTTAGAAAAGAAGCCAGAATTCAGTAGTCAGAAGTAAAGGCACACCGCACACTTTGGCCCTGGCGCCTAGACCGAACTCCGGGCAGGTTTAAAACCTGCCCCTACATGAATTTTTTAAATCTTGAATCCGGAATCTTGAATTTCCTTACTGCTGAATTCTGGCTCCTGAATTCTGACTTCTGACTTCCGACCTCTGACTTCCGACCTCTGACTTCCGACCTCTGACTTCTGTCTTCCCGTGCCTGCCTGAAACACTATTCTTTCCGGTAGAGTTTGTTATAGGTCTCGGTAAAAGTCGGCCTTTCGACATCGACAAATGTGCCCAAGACAACTCGCTTTTTAAAATCAAGGGCCAGCTCGGCAGGGTTGGCGTTGTTTTTGATAATCGTTTTATCCTGATACATCTTCAGGGTGTCAAGGGGGCGCTCCTTGTTGCGCCTGCCGTAATTGACCGGGCAGGGCGCCAGCACCTCGACAAATGAAAATCCTTTTCTGGTCAGGCAGGACTGAATAGATTCGGTCACCTCGCGGGTATGCAGCATGGTCCAGCGGGCGATATAGGTTGCACCTGATGCAAAGGCCAGAAGCGGCAGGTTGAACGGCCCTTCGGGGTTGCCTGAAGGGGTCGTGGTGGTGCGGGCAAGCAGGGGCGTCGTAGCCGCCACCTGGCCGCCGGTCATGCCGTAATTGAGGTTATTGATGCAGATGACGGTCATATCGATATTTCTGCGGGCGGCATGAATGAAATGATTGCCGCCGATAGCAAACAAATCGCCATCGCCGCTGAACACGATCATGTTGAGGTCGGGATTGGCGATCTTCATGCCCGTGGCAAAAGGTATGGCCCTGCCATGGGTGGTGTGAAACGAGTCGACCTTGGCATACCCTGCGCCGCGGCCTGAGCAGCCGATGCCCGAGACCATGACGGTTTTATCCAGATCGATGCCGCTAGCCAGCATGGCATGCAGGCATGATGAAAAGACCGTGCCGATGCCGCAGCCCGGGCACCAGATATGGGGCATCCGGTCGGTACGAATAAGATCGTCAAGTGGATGCTTTGGCTCGCTTGTAGCCTTTTTGGCCGGTACTGCCATTATGTGCTGTGCCCCCGTATGATTACTTTTTCTTTTTTGCCGCCAGCTCTTTGAGCGCGGCGTATACCTTTTCCGGCGGTATAATGGCGCCGCCGGCATGCCCTACCAGCACGGTCTCTGCCCTGCCGCAGGCGCAGCGCTCTACTTCGCGGTGTATCTGCCCCATATTCATCTCAACGGTCACAAATGCTTTTACCCTTCGGGACAGCTCACGCACCAGCCCGTCAGGAAAAGGCCAGACAGTTATCAGGCGCAGCAGGCCCACCTTGATGCCGTCGCGGCGCGCATCCTCAACAGCTGCATAGGCTGTGCGGGCCGAAGCCCCATAGGACACAATACATATCTCGGCATCATCGAGCATGAACTCTTCGGTGCGGATGATATCGCCCAAATTGTTTTGAATTTTGCCTACCAGGCGCGTCATCATTATTTCCTGCGCCTCCGGGGTCATGGCCGGATAGCCGCGCTCATCATGGGTAAGGCCCGTTATATGCACCCGGTAGCCGTCTCCGGCTGCGGGCATGGGGGCTACACCATAGGACGTGGTTTCATAAGGCTTGAACCGGTCTTTCCGGCCCTTTGGCTTGATTCTTTCAAAAGTCTTTATTTTTTTAGCATCAGGGATAATCACCTTCTCGCTCATATGGCCGATGATTTCATCGGACATCACCAGAACTGGCAGGCGGTATTTCTCGCTCAGGTTAAAAGCATCTATGGTGTGGTAAAACATTTCCTGCGCCGACATGGGGGCAAAGGCGATGATCTCATAGTGGCCGTGAGAACCCCAGCGGGCCTGCATCATATCGCCCTGAGCGCCAAGGGTGGGAAGGCCGGTTGAGGGGCCTGCGCGCTGCACATTCACCACCACGCAGGGTGTTTCGGTGCAGATGCCCAGCCCTATATTTTCCATCATGAGGCTGAAGCCCGGGCCTGATGTGGAGGTCATGCTTTTCTTGCCTGCCCAGGAGGCGCCAAGAATTGATGCCATGGCCGCTATCTCATCCTCCATCTGAATGTAGGTGCCGCCGGCCTGAGGCAGGCGCGAGGACATATGCTCTGCTATTTCTGTTGCAGGCGTGATCGGGTAGCCGCCGAAGAACTGGCAACCTGCGGCAAGCCCGCCTTCTGCGCAGGCTTCATCGCCTGTCATAAAATGTTCGCCCGTTAAAACTGCTGGATTGCTCATGAGAAGTGCCGCTATCTATAATGAGAAGTTTGTATGGTTTGCGCGCCTGCGCTGCTCCGCTTCGGTCCGGTCTATTTTTCCGGCGGGCAGCAGGCGCAGCCAGCATCACCCTGCTGCTGTTCATCGCCCGTCTCTGAACCCGCTGCTTCAACCGAATAGATGGCAAGTTCAGGGCAGATGATTTCGCAGAAATGACAGTTGACGCATTCCTCGGGTTTTGTAACCTCGGGCGGGTGATAGCTTTTTTTATTGAATCTCGTGGAGGTTTGAAGGATTTTTTTGGGGCAGAACGCAATGCAGTACCCGCACCCCTTGCACCGGTCTTCAACAAAATGCACTATACCGCGCGATACGATGACCTCTTCGGCATCAAGGGGTACTCTCCAGAAATCCATGGTCTTTGCTCTCCAATGGCATATTTGCAATGACAGCAGGATATAGATTATTAACAAAAAGTCAAGGCAAATGAAGGCATTGCTAGCACTTTTTTGGATAGGTATAACCTTTTTGGGTGATGTTGTTGCACTAAATGGCTTTACGGTGCCTTGCGTTGTTATAGCAATAAAGATGTTTCCGCTGGGTGTAGGCCTGTTTTGGCTCCACACACCCCCTCAAGCCCCCTTATTTCAGGGGGAGGTATGGCGATATTCCGGATTTTTTTATCTTCAGAAGGTAGGGCGGGTGCTAAACCGCCGATTATAATTATGACAGGAGCGGCGGGTTGGCACCCGTTCTACGAACTGGTCATGGAAACAACCGGTAGATTAATACGAAACGGGCTGGCAACATGGCCGAGATCAAACATCCCTCCTATCAGGTTGCAAAGCTTCTGCGCTCCATTATTGACATCTTGCCCGTCTATGATAGTATTTTCCATCATAACATTTTATGCGACCTTAGCGGTTAAGGACCGCCGTATTCTTCTATGAGCATTCCATATGCATTTCAAGGTTGTCGGGGAAATTCTTAAAATTGAAACCATAACCTCCGGCCGCGGCATTCGGGAACTGCGTCGGCTGAACCGTATCTCTGGAAAAACAACATGGCGAAAATGTAAGGGAATTGCTAAAGTACGGCTTGCCGACGGCGCAGTCATTCTTGCTGAGGTTCACTGGTACGAGGGCCATGGCAAGGGAAGACAAGAATTGAAAATCAAAAAATATATGGAGTAAGTCGCTATGAAGCATGCATTTTTATTGTGTGTCTGCAATAAAAGCTATGAAGCTTCGCTTGAGTTGCGGAAACTGTATGAAAAGATTCCCGACAGGCAGGCCGAACAGCACAGCCAGGTTCGTATCATCGATGAATCAGGCGAGGATTATCTCTATCCGATTTCCTTCTTTTCGCCCGTCAGGCTTCCTGCCGTAACAAGAAATAAAATCGAGGTCAGTCTGGCGGCGTAACAGGTGAGTTCGAGTTCGTCGGTTGGGTTGAGCACAGCCAAACCTGACACTGCTTATCAATCGCCAGTATGAAAATGTCGGGTTCCGTTCCTCAAACCGACCTGCGGGCTTTAATCTGTGTTGTTCGGGATAAATTCCCGGTTTCAGCACGCGAAATGACAAGATAAAGATTTGACCCTCAGCCTGCTGCGTCGGCACAGGGGCTGTATGCATCCCTGGCCGGCTGGCAAAGGCCGGAACCACCCGAATTCAGTTACTTTTTCAAATTGCTCAGTTCACGGATGGTCTTAATCTCCTGCTCCTTTTCCCGGCCCCGCTTGTCCTGCTCCCACACATAATACCAGTAGCCTTTTTCAGGCACCTGCTCAAGCAGCACCATTCTGCGTGGCGCAACCAGAATAAGGTTCAAAACCTTGAAAAAAGGGGACAGCGCCCTGTACTGATCATTCCTGCGCCAAGCCACCAACCCACCCCGGCATTATTTTTTTGGGCGGAATCAACTCAGCAGACAGATAGCTACTTGACATACTTTTAAAGGCATAGTACATTTATAGTATGTGGGAGATATATGAACATCACATGCTTACACGAAAAATACCGAGAATCCCTTTGGAGGTATTGAAACGGTACGAAAAATGGAAAGATATTGTTGTCATTTCTGGCCCGGAAGGCCTGAGGCATATCAAAGGCTTTCATGATGAGGCCTTGAAGGGACAATTTACCGGCTTCCGTTCTTCCCGGCTAGGGCTTCAATACAGACTTATTTACAAAATTGAAAGCAAGAAGATCTACGTGCAGGTTTTGGATATTAATGCTCACGACTACAGGAAAAAATAAAATGAAAAATTACCGAAGGGCCAAAAAAACTGTTGATGTTTCCGTGGGGGAATCAGTGCGCATCATACGGGAGTTGCAGGAGCTCAGCCAGAACAGACTGGCCGAACTTACCAGCATACCGCAGTCGACGATTTCAGCCATTGAAAACGACCGCATTCAACTTGGAATTGAACGGTCGAAGGTTCTTGCCACTGCGCTTAAATGCCACCCTGCCGTGCTTGTGTTCCCCGGCTGGGAGATCAAGCAGCAGACAGCAGCTTAATGCTTACGGGACAATTATTGAGGACGTTGTACAAAACATGCTACCTTCATATCTACTGGGATGAGCCAGGCCAGAGTCAGGGTCACATCTTCAATATTGAATCTTTGCGGAAGAAAAAACAGTTCTAAGCTTACTTTTTCAAACTGCTCAGCTCACGGATGGTCTTAATCTCCTGCTCCTTTTCACGGCCCCGCCGGTCCTGCTCCCACACATAATACCAGTAGCCTTTTTGGGGGATCTGCTCAAGCAGAACCATTCTGCGCGGCTTAACAAAAATCAAATTCAGAACTTTGCATGCCTCGCGCAGTTTTTCGCTTTTTTTAGCTTCGGCAAAAAGATAGTCTGTATGGCGCGGATCGCCTGAAGTGATAACTTCAGCCATGCCCCAGATCTGCAAGCCCTTCAGGGGATGGCTGGTCGAGTGCAGGGCCAGCGCCACAGCGGGATTCTTTTTCAGATAGGCGAACTTTCGCGTAAACTTTTCAGAATAAACAAGAATGTTCATGCCGTCGGTTGCGTAGCGCACGGGCGTTGCCCGCACATCATTGCCCGCTCCGGTGCACAGAACGCAGTACTGATTTTCGCCGAGATACTGGAGAATCTTTTCTTTGCTTGTTCCCATAATGCCCTGCTCCTTTTTGATACATTACTCTGCGCGTCGGACGTTCCAGTCCTGAAAGGACTTATACCCCACTGTACGCCAATTGAAAATCCTTTCCTGCGCCGCATTGCAAAAAGCCGGCTCTTGCAGTGACCACATGAATGCGCTATAGAGAAAAAAGTTGTAGGATGGATGTAGCAAAGCCAAACCCACCACATGTATTCATG
>CAYNVA010000054.1:0-7286 GCA_964400575.1 uncultured Thermodesulfobacteriota bacterium
ATGGTGACCAAGATGGCCGTGAAGCTGCATCCCTATCCCGGCCCCAAAATCTGGCCTGTTGAAGGCACTATCCCCAACCAGACCTCAACGCTTCCCGAAGACCGCTTCAAGTGGTACATGGTGAAGTACGAGTCCCTTGAAGACGCCATCAACTTCATGTACGAAGTGGGCAAGGCCGAGATCGCGGGCGTTGTGCAGAAGTGGCCCACGGTCTATTACATCTGGTGGTGGGCCAACTCCAATGAAGAGTACTGGACCGAGTGGAAGAAGCGCACGTTCCAGGACAATGTGAAGAACGCCGTTGGCGTCTGCCTCTGGGGCTTCACCTCCGGCAAGCAGCTTGAGTATGAAAAGCGCGTGCTTGAAGATATCATCAAGGAAACCGGCGGCAAGCCCGTGAAGCAGGAAGTCTATGACATGTGGGTGCCGCGCACGGCCAATAACTGGATACGCGACACGCATGGCTCGCGCATGATGCGGCCCTCCGGAACATTTCTGGCGCTGCGCCTGCAGACCGATACGCTCAAGTTCGCCATCGGCCAGGTCAAGACCGGCTATAAGTGGGTTGAAAAATTTTCACCGCCCATTCTGGACAGCGACGGCCCTGACTGGATAGGCGGCTATGATTTCGGGCACTTCGGATTCGGTGAGACCGACTTCCCGGTGGAGAAAAGCGCCGAGGTTCTTGGCGATCTCATGGGCAAGCTGATTGGGATGGTCAAGGAAGACGTGTCCAACGGCCTTGAAAACGGCGTTGGCCCGTTCCTGGGCGGAGCCTATCATCAGATGGCTGCTCCCGTGTTCAAGTATGACAAGCTGCTCAAGGGCATCAAGCGCGCGATCGATCCCAACCGGGTCTCAAATCCGCCGCACCAGATCGACCCTGATGCGTAATGCTCTGCTGGTAAGCTTGCAAGCAAGCAGGCTTGCCGGCCTTTTCCAGATGAATAAATATGATTTTTTAAAATAAAGGAGCTCCACGATGGCATTGAAGGTTGATCCCATGAAATGTACGGGCTGCAGGATATGCGAATTCGCCTGCAACTATCACCACGATGGCAGCATTTCGCCCATAGGTTCAAGCCTCATGTATTATTATGAGGAAAAGAAAAACTATTACGGCATGATGGTCAAGCGCGACAAGACGCTGATGCTCGGGCGTCCTGAGGGCGAAAAGGTGCTGAAGCCCGGCGAGCAGATCGAAGGCGCCGGGGCAAGCGCAAAGCCGATTCTTTTGCGCATCGCCTGCGATCTTTGCAAGGAAGAGGATAACGGGCCGGTGTGCATGCAGGCATGCCCCTACGGCGTTTTGAGCATGGAGGGCTAATGACTATGGAAACCATGAACAACTATAACGGCACAATTTTGATTGTCGACCTTGATGCGAAATCCTGCTCAACCCAGGACCTGACCGAAGAGCTCATTGAGAAGGCCCTTGGCGGCGCAGCCATCAATATGGAGCTCTACGAGCAGCACAAGGACCGCGAGCCCCTGATTTTCGGCTCCGGCTTTTTCACCGCTACTTTCGCCCCGGCAGCCTGCAGCGGGGTCATGACGGCCAAAAGCCCCATTACGGGCAAAATCGCCCATGTACCCTTCGGGTGGCAGACAGGCGTTGAGCTGAAGCTTACGGGTTTTGATTTTGTTGTGGTGCTTGGCAAGGCTGCAGCTCCCGTGCGCCTGTGGCTGCATGACGGCCTTTCAGACATCAATGATTCGGCTGATATCTGGGGCAAGGATGTCTGGGAATCAACCGATAAAATGCGTGAAGTCTATGGCGATGACATGGCACAGATGCTCGTCATCGGCAAAGCCGGCGAAAACAAAAATCCCCTGGCCGTCGTGTCCGAAAACTACTGGGGCGGCAAAGACAAGGCTGGCCTTGGCGCCGTGTTCGGCGCCAAGAACCTGAAGGCTGTCGCAATGCGTGGTCTTGGTTCACTGGAAGTGGCCGACGGTTTTTTCGTCAAGTGCATCGAGCTGAAGAACAAAATCGTCGCCGGAGTCATCAAAGGCAAGGCGGGCCTGTATGATATCGGCGCGGCTCTGGGCATTGATGCCGCTGCGCTTGATAAGCTCAAGAGCCTGACGCACCGCAATGACGCGGGCTATAACTGCGCCTATCCCTACTATACATTCTTGAAGTACAATGAAGCCCCCACATTCATGGACATGATGGGCGGATCCAGGGAGCCCGGCTGTCTTGTGTCTGATCTTATGGGTTTTGCCAGCCTCGCGGCTTCCGGTGTTGACGCTGCCAGGGCAATGGAAAAGTGCTATCGCCTTGGCCTTGAACCCGCCGCAGCGGGCGCGCTTCTCAAGAAGCAGGGCGCTGGCATTGAAGGCCTGGAGGCCATTGCCGCAGGCGGCACAAGCGACGGCCTTGCGGCCTGGCCTGTTGCAGGCGCTCTTGACAGCGCCATTGCGGCAAAGTCGGCAGCCTTCTCAACAGCCGTGCCCACCAAGGCTTTGTTCGGCGGCAGCCTTGACGCCGACGCATGGATCAAGCGTCAGGCCATGGCTTATGTACTGGGCATCGATCCGGTCATCGCCATCATGTGCCCTGAAATCACCATGGAGAAAATGGCGGAACTGGTGCAAATTTCGGCCGAGTGGGATGATTTCAGCGCCGACATGCTCGCCGGCATATGCGACGAGCTCATTAAAAAAAGTGCCTAATATGATTTCAGTGGAGTAAGCCATGTATCCGAAAATTGATAAAAAAGTATATGCGCGCACCCTTGAAGATTACCGGGAAATGGCCTGGGGCGATGCGCGCTGCAACTGGTGTATGAACCAGTGGGGCTGGAATGTGAAAAGCTCCAAGTACAGCGAAATCTGCCCGGAGTTCCGCTATACGCGCAACTTCGGCTACAGCGCCATGGGCAAGTTTCACATTATCCGCGCACTGCTCGAAGGCGATTTCGACGCAACGGATTCCGAGGAGCTGCTTAAGATCTGCTACTACTGCACGTCCTGCGGCGCCTGCGAGATGAACTGCCTGCGCCTGAACGAAAAGGAGCCCCTCAAGGCAGCCGAAGCACTGAAGGCCTACCTGGTTGAAAAGGGCCTGGCGCCGCTGCCTCCGCACAAGGAACTGCTCAAGAGCATCAAGAACTATGACAATCCATGGCTGCAGCCCCGCACCAAAAGGCGTGACTGGACCCGCGGCCTTGATCTGCCCGATTTCGACAAGGCAACGTGCGAGTATCTCTTTTTCGCCGGCTGCACCCCGGCTTTGGATCCCCTGCTGCAGCACGAGATCATCAATACGGTGAAGATATTCAAGAAAGCCGGTGTGTCGGTGGGCATACTCGGCGACAAGGAGATCTGCTGCGGCAGCCCCGCGATCCGCATCGGCGACCGCGCCACGTTTTTTGATCTCGTGAAGCGCAATATCGAGACGTTCAAGCAGGCCGGCGTTAAAAAAATTATCACCCATTGCGCGGGCTGTCACCACACCCTCAAGCATGACTTCCCTGAAGTGCCCGGCATGCCGGCTATAGACTACGAGGTGCTGCATGTAACGCAGGTGCTTGAGAAGCTCGTGGCCGACGGCACCATCAAGTTCACCAAGAAGGTGCCCATGACCGTTACCTGGCATGACCCTTGCCATATCGGACGGCACTGTGGTATATACGAGGAACCCCGCAACATTCTGAAGGCCATACCGGGCCTGCGCCTCATTGAAATGGAGCGCATCAAGGATCAGGGCTGGTGCTGCGGTGCGGGCGCCGGCGTGCGCACGGCTTTTCCGGAGCACTCGTTCAGGATTGCTGCCGAGCGCATCGAAGAGGCAAAGGCCACAGGTGCAGAGGCTATTGCCACCTGCTGTCCGTATTGTGAGCAGAGCCTGAGCGATCCGATCAAGCGCAACAAAGAGAAGCTAAAATTGTATGACTTGACGGATTTGATGCTTATGGCACTGTAGAGCAGCTGGTCATCTTTAGGGCAACAAAGGGCTGAAACGTAGGATAAACATTTTTACAGAAAGGGATACCATGGCAGAATTAACGTGGCAGGACAACAGCAAGGCAATGTTCGACAAAATGATCGAATCATCACCCAAACCCTTCCGGGCTATGACTGAGAAGAAGCTTATGGAGGCCATCGTGGCCAAAGCCGGCGACGGCGGCACGGTGACGGAAGACATTCTTATCGAGTGCGTTCAGGCCGTTACGCCCAAGCCCTTTGTCGGCATGGCCATGAAACAGCTCGATCCGATGAAAACGGCAAAGTAATATTTCCGAGCAGTAATACAGAACGGCGGATCCCGGGTGCGGGTATTCGCCGTTTTTTTTTGCGACCGGCTGCATGATTTCGGCAATCTGACAATACACATGAAAGAATGTTTTTGTAGGGGCGGTTCGCGAACCGCCCCTACGGAGGAACGCAAAATCGTTTGGTGAGAGAGGTGTGGGCACGGCATGCCGTGCCCCTTCTACTGTGGAATATGGAAAACAGGGCAGACATGGAAGTGATGGGCGAGCACAGGTCTGCCCCTACGGATCATTATTAAAAAATGTTATGTTCTCGGGGTAAACAGTCAACCGCACGATCCGTCCGGTGCAACATTTTTTGTTCACGGCTTCTTTTTAAAATTGAGCGCTGCGGAATTGATGCAGTAGCGCTGCCCCGTGGGCGCAGGGCCGTCGTCAAATACATGCCCCAGATGAGCGCCGCACCGGCTGCAGGTTATCTCGGTGCGCGCCATGCCGTAGCTGCTGTCGGTCTCGGTGCCGACATTTTCCGTAACGGCGGGCTTGAAGAAACTGGGCCAGCCCGTGCCCGAGTCGAACTTGGCATCCGATCCGAACAGCTCAGCCCCGCAGCAGACGCACAGGTATGTTCCGGCTTCATGATTATCCCAGTATGGACCCGTAAACGCAGGCTCGGTGCCTTTTTTGCGGGTCACCTCGAACTGTTCTGGACTGAGCACTTTTTTCCATTCCTCATCGGTTTTGCTCATGGCTTTTGCCCCCTGTGCTGTTGCAGCTGCTGGTTTTTGAAGACTTTTCTGCGCCTGCTCCTGATTTGCCGGCTGGGTTCCACAGCAGGTAAACCAGGTACTGGCCAGCACACACAAGAATGCAGCTTTCGGTGTTTTTTTCATGGTACTGCCTCTTCAGTGAATCCTTCTATTTTAAAATAACACGCTTCGGTCAAAAGGCAAGCAGGCGCAATTTTTAAAAACTGTTTTTTATGGAAAAAATAAAGAAGAAGCTTATTGACATAATTCATTTATCTCACTATAAAGAAAATGTTTCCCGAAAACAGACACAGAGCCGACAACAAACAAGACCAACAACAACACAGGGGGAAAAGACATGAAAATGCAGATGAAAGCACTGGCAGTCGTTATTGTTCTGGTATTTTCTTTCGGATGCGCCGCCCAGAAGGCTGCGGGACCGCCAGTATGTAAATCGGAAGTCAATGTACAGAAGTACAAGCAGAAGGCTGAAAATTTTATTGTCCTGTTTGATTCTTCAGAAACCATGGCAGGCAAGATTGGCGATAAGCAGAAGCTTGACATTGCTAAAGGCGTGGTCGCGAGCATGAATCAGTGTATCCCCCCGGAGCTGAAGGTGACGGGCGGGCTGCGCACCTTCGGCCATGGCTACTACCTGTTCTCCATTTTCCAGACTGACCTCATTTACGGCATGACGGCTTACTCCCCGGACGGCCTGAAAGGTGCTTTGTGCAAGATCGACCTGGCATCCGGCAATACGCCCATGGTCAAAGCCATCACTGCCGCTGCCGAGGATCTTAAGGGCGTGCAGGGCCGCACGTCGCTTATCCTTGTGACCGACGGCAAGTCCACCGATGGCGATGCTGCTGCTGCAGCCGAGAATCTGAAGAAGGCCCTGGGGGCCAATATCTGCATCTATGCCATCCAGATCGGCGATGACTATGACAATAAAAAGCTCCTGGAGAAGGTCGTGAAGGCCGGCGGCTGCGGCTTTGTGACCAGTGCCGACAAGCTGGCCGGGTGCCCGGCTATGACCGACTTTGTGGAGCGTGTGTTTTTCGATAAGTGTGTTAAGGATGCCGATCTGGATGGTGTATGCGATGAGGCAGATGCATGCCCCAATACGCCCAGGGGGGCGAAGGTCGATGATCACGGCTGCTGGTCAATGATTCTGTTCGACTACAACAATGCCATTATAAAAAAGAGCGCCCGGCCGGCTCTTGATGAAGTGGCAAACGTGCTCACCACTGTGGATAATGCTGATGTGAAGATCGTCATCAAGGGATATGCCGACAGCACCGGGTCGGAGCGGTACAACGAATCCCTTTCAAACAAGCGCGCCCAGGCTGTTCGTGAGTATTTGATGAACCGCGGCATTAAAAGCAACCGCCTGGCAACCAAAGCATTGGGCAGCACGAATCCTGTAGCTGAAAACACCACGGCAGCCGGCCGTGCAAAAAACCGGCGTGTAGAATTTGCCGCAGAGCAGTAAAAAATTAAAACAAGCTGAAAACAGCAGCGGGCCCCGGAATACTCCGGGGCCCGCTGCTGTTTTCAGAGAATGGAATACGGATGTATTGTCTTCAGGGAACATCGCCACAGGCGATGTTCCCTGAAGAAGGCAACTAAAAACACTGCGTGTTTTTGATTCCGCCCTTTCAGGGCGAAATCAAGCCATCCGCTATGCGGGTGTTTGTTGACTTCAAGCAGCCTAACAGTGTGTTTGTTTTTTTGGAAATAGACCATTTTCGCCTTAATGCTTTTATGGAGACGGCACAATCCGCCAGTAACTATTTGCCCGCGCATTGGAAGAGGATCAAAGCATGAACACCCCATCGGCCCATGATTCAAACAGTCCAGATTCAAAAGACATCATGGTCAGCATTCTTTGCACCACATACAACCACGAACACTACATTGCGAAGGCGCTCGATGGTTTTGTGATGCAGCAGACTTCGTTCCCGATAGAAATTGTTGTCCATGACGACGCGTCCACCGACAACACTGCTGCCATCATCCGGCAATACGAAGCCAGGTATCCACATCTCTTTGTTTGCATATACCAGGCAGAGAACCAGTACTCTAAGCGTGAGCGAGACATAGTTCTCGACATTGTCTTCCCTTCGGCCCGCGGCAAATACATCGCTATCTGCGAAGGGGATGACTACTGGATTGACCCGAACAAGCTGGAAAAGCAAGTAGCCTTCATGGAAGGCAACCCGAGTCTATTTATGTCGTTTCATGCTGTACGGATCGATTATGCCGACGGTAGCGGACAATCAGAAACGCACCGATACAAGGGGAAGCGTATTTTGGA
>CAYNVA010000055.1:0-6312 GCA_964400575.1 uncultured Thermodesulfobacteriota bacterium
AAAAAAATCAGAAACCGAAAAGATGATTCACTGCAGCGGCGCAGAAAGCGCGGAGCCCTTTTATCACTATGCATGAAGTGTTTGACTTTTCCGCGGCCTGATTTTATAATGTTTTTCAAAAGGGGATGGAGTTCCCCATAACCGCCAAAACGGCTGATGACTCCTACCGCGGACCTGTGAGCGGTGGGAGCAAAAAATAAAAAAATTGGGCCCACCAGTTCCGGCGGGCTTTTTTTGCGCCCGTGCATTCTCTGAAAAGGAGCCTGGAACATGGAAAACCTCTGGCTGCAATCTGCGCTGTGGATCGGACTTGCCCTGCTGTCCTCGCTCATTTCAATCCGCCTGGCCATATCCGTGGCGCTCATTGAAATAATTGTGGGCGCGGTTGCCGGAAACATATTAAATCTTTCCCTGACGTCCTGGATAAATTACCTGGCAGGCGTGGGGGCGATTTTACTTACCTTTCTGGCCGGCGCAGAAATTGATCCGGCTGTCGTGCGCAAGCATTTCTGGTCGAGCATGTCCATCGGCATCATGGGATTTGCCGCACCGTATGCGGGTGTGCTATGCTATACGCATTATATATATAGCTGGGCATGGCCGCAGGCCCAAATCGCAGCCCTTTCTCTTTCAACAACATCCGTTGCCGTCGTGTATGCCGTTATGATTGAAACAGGCTTCAACCGCACTGAAATCGGCAAAGTCATACTCGCGGCATGCTTCATAAATGATCTCGGCACGGTGGGTGCTTTGGGCGTAATATTTGCCAACTACAATGTCTGGCTTGCGCTGTTTGCCCTGGCTACGGCACTTGTTCTGTGGCTGCTGCCGAAATTTACGCCCTGGTTTTTCGGCAAAGTCGGCAGCCGCGTCAGCGAGCCCGAGATCAAGTTCATCCTGCTGGTGTTGTTCATCCTTGGTGGGCTTGGCAGCATCTCCAAGACCGAGGCTGTGCTGCCCGCATACCTGGTCGGCATGGTGCTTGCGCCCTTTTTTCTGAAAGATAAGGTTCTTGCCCAGCGCATGCGCGTTATCGCCTTCACGATTCTAACGCCATTTTATTTTCTCAAGGCCGGGGCACTGGTAAAGTTTGAGACCGTCATCGCGGCGGCGGGCATTATCGGTGTGCTGCTGGCGGTGAAAATGATCACGAAAATTCTGGGCATCTGGCCGCTTACGAAATATTTCAACTTCAATAAAACCGAGGGCATCTACACCACGCTTATGATGTCCACAGGCCTGACCTTCGGCAGCATCTGCGCTTTGTTCGGCCTGACCAACAATATTATTAATCAGGACCAGTACACCATTCTGGTCACTGCCGTGATCGGCAGCGCTGTGGTTCCCACGCTGATCGCGCAGCAGTGTTTCCAGCCCGCAATGAATCTTATAGAGGAGGAGGAAAACAATGCATAAAAAAATACTGCACGGCCTTGACGGCTCAGCCGGATCGTTCAGGGCACTTGAGGAGGCCATCAGCCTGGCGCAATCAAGCGGCGCAGAGCTTCACTGCATTTCCATCGAGGAGGTTCCCCGGTACGCTGAAACCGTGGGTGAAACCGTTGAGGAACAAGCCGTGGCCGTGGGCAAATACACGGCAGACGTTGCGCAGGCGCGCCAGATGGCAAGCTCTCGCGGCATCACCATAACCACCCATGTTTTTGTCGGCCACGAGGTCAAGACCATCATCGAATTCATCAGGCAAAACGGATTTGATCTGCTGGTCATCGGATTTATGGGACATTCTGCTCTTTATGACCGCGTCATGGGCAGCACCTGCCAGAGCCTGGTGCGGCTTGCGCCCTGTTCGGTCGTAATAGTAAAATAGATGCCGCCGGAGGCTGCAAGACGTCGTCCGGCACTGATAAATACTGTAACGCTTATACTGGAGGAAGGGCTATGGCTCGAAAAATCACGGCAGTTTCAGCAATGGAAATTCTTGATTCACGCGGCAATCCCACGCTCAGGGCGGTTGTGTCTCTTGACAACGGCATCTCCTGCTCGGCATCGGTGCCGTCGGGCGCATCAACGGGAGACAATGAGGCTGTGGAGCTGCGCGACGGCGATAAAAAGCGCTATGGCGGCAAGGGTGTTCTGAAGGCCGTGGCCAATGTCAATAAAACCATCGCCCCGAAGCTTATCGGCAGGGACCCTGTCTGCCAGGCCGAAATTGACTGCCTCATGATCGCCCTTGACGGGACGCCCACCAAGGCAAAGCTCGGCGCAAATGCGCTGCTAGGCGTTTCAATGGCGGTGGCGCGGGCTGCGGCAACGGCCTGCGGCCTGCCGCTGTATGCCTATCTTGGCGGCCCCGGCGCACTGCGCCTCCCTGTGCCCATGATGAATATACTCAATGGCGGCAAGCATGCCGACAACAGTGTGGATTTGCAGGAATTCATGGTCATGCCCATTGGCGCGCCGACATTTGCCGAGGCATTGCGCTATGGCGCAGAGACATTTTCAGCACTCAAAGATATCCTTAAGAAAAAAGGTCATGTCACCAGCGTGGGCGACGAAGGCGGATTTGCGCCGAACCTGAAAAGCAATGATGAGGCATGCGAGGTAATACTTGAGGCAATAAAAAAAGCCGGATACAAGCCCGGCAAAGATGTTGCTATCGCACTGGACCCTGCGGCGAGCTCATTTTATGAAAAGGGGGTCTACAATCTCTGCAAATCCGGGCAGGGCAAAAAAACGAGCGCCGAGATGACGCGGCTGTATTCGTCATGGATAAAGAAGTACCCCATCGTTTCCATAGAGGATGGCCTTGATGAAAACGACTGGCAGGGATTTCGGCAGCACACTGCGGCCCTTGGAGACAAAATCCAGATCGTGGGCGATGATCTCTATGTAACCAATACAAAGTTTATCGCCCGCGGGATCAAAGAAAACAGCTCGAATGCAGTGCTCATAAAACTCAACCAGATCGGCACGGTCACGGAAACCATTGAGGCAATTCATATGTGCCGGCAGGCCGGCTGGGGCTTTGTTATTTCCCACCGCTCGGGCGAAACAGAAGATGCTTTTATAGCAGACTTTGCCGTTGCCATGGGCGGCGGCCAGATAAAGACCGGATCGGCCTGCCGCAGCGAGCGTATTGCAAAGTATAACCGGCTCCTTGAAATCGAGGCGGAGTTGGGCAAGCGGGCGATTTTTGAAAATCCGCTGAAAACGCGATAGAAAATTCATTAGAGCATTTTTTTTTATTGTAACCACGGGCACCTATGGTGAGTTTTTGTTTCGTTTGCCCGTGCTATATTCTTGCAAGAGAAACCGTCAATGATATCATGCCAATCGCTCGAACCGCACGGGCTGCCCTCACCAAAAGCTCACCTGTGCGCATATGGCTATAGTATTTAGAAAAATGCTCTAATGGTTGAAACTCATGTATTTTGTGGGGCGCTCAAGGGAAACAAATCTTATTATCAAAGCCCTTGAGCGCGGGGAGAATGCCATCGTCTCGGGAAATTGTGCAAATATTATGGATAAGCTGAAGCAGAATTCTTGTGAAGCTAGCAGGGCCTGACTGACGTTCCCCCTAAACACTGAACTATTTCAAAGTTAGTGATTGCGGTAAACATAAAAGCGGAGTCAAAACGGCTCCGCTTTTATGTTTATTGTGGTCTGGATAAACCTGAAAAATTCCACACTACGTGATACGTCTTGACTGCAGTACGACACTCAATTTATTGAATGATACGTTTGGTAATCTTGAATTTCCCGAGTTTTTATTTATCCAGTTAGAGGGCTATAAGCTATATCACATCAGCACACTGTTTTGACGCGCACCGACCAACCAAGAATATTGCGCCCGCGTGCCTTGAAACACAACAGCCCCTTGTTTGTACCGGCTTAACTGCTCTTATCCGACCCCTCACGGTGCAGGTTCTGCCCGACCTATTACCTGGTTCTGAACGCTATCCGCCAATACCTGATGCAGTCTCTCCCCAGTGTAACAGGTTACACATGCCGGACGTAACTGTTACACATTCCCGGATGGTTTATTTTTTGAACACCGCCCCCTCCCCATACTTCAAATACTTAAAAATACTTTCTGAAATAATTTATTTTGCGTTTTGCGGCAATCGGCATGCATCTTGAAGGTTCTGTCAAAGGTTTTCATAGCCCAGAATAGTAGGTGCATAAAGGGGGCGTAGGCATGGAAGAAGCTATGCCACGACAGGGTGAGGTGCCAAATAAATACCCGTACTATTAAACCTGAGGTAAAAGGAGGAGGAAGCAACATGTTTAAAAGAACAGCATTGTACGGTCTGGCAGTAGCTTTATTTTTGCTCTGTGCAAGCAACAGTGCACTGGCAAAGCAGTTTTCCATGATGCTGCATTATGATAATGGCGCTATCAGCGCTGTAGCGGGGACCTTAAAGATACTGAACAAAGAGGTCGGTGTGATTAATGGTCCCACACCGGCAGCAAATAACCGGATTTACCGGTGCGATATGCTGGACAGCAGTGGTGTAGTGCTTTTCGTTGAGGCACAAGCTACAGAAACCATTGCCATAAACATTATCAATTGCATGGAGGTGTATAAATGAAACAAACACAGAAAACAGCGATGCATCTTTCGAGTTTTTTATTATTCATCGCCCTGACCAGCTATACCGCACCCACCCATGCCGCGTATTTTACCGGAAAAGTCATGACTAGAAACAGTACTCCAATTTGTGGCGCTTCTATTTATATAACCAATCTCTTGGGGACCGCAACATATTGGGGGGAAACAGACCCTTCGGGTGAGTACAGCATCGAAGCCTCTGGCGTTGCTTGGTGGTTTATTATAGCTAAGAAGCCAGGGTATCTTGCCTCAATAAAATGCAGACTGGCGCCCGGAATAGGGGCAGATAATCACTATTTGTTTGCATGGAGTCCATGCGGCGGATGCGGTACAAAAGTATGCGGAATTCCGGGATGTCCAACTACTACATCTACATCCTCTATTCCCGGAGGAACTACTACATCCTCTATTACTACTACATCCTCTATTCCCGAAGGTCATAGAGGGGGGCTGGATGAACCTTGTATAGATCAAGGGACAGATTGTTCACAATGTCTACCACTTACAATGGGCACTTTAGAACTTAAATGTGTGACTCCGAACGGTGATTTGGATTCTTGTAAGTGTATCTGGTCAGAGACTCTTATTATAGTAAGCAGCTTTACTGCTACAAAAGTAACCGGTGGAATACAAGTTGATTGGACCACAGAGTCAGAGCTTGATGTTTCCGGATTCAACATTAAACGTTCGTCGAATGGCTTCGGCGGGCCATACGATGTAGAGGTAAACGGGGACACATTGATTGCTGCGCAAGGCGATGGGATGACCGGGGCGAGTTATACATATAAAGATACAATAAGTTTGGTCAGCGGAACAACCTATTGGTATCTTTTGGAAGAGATTGATTTCACCGGGCACAGCGGCAGCGGAACAAGTTACAATCCTGCGAGAACCAGTGTGACATATTATTCAGATGGGACAACCACCACCAGTATCAGACCCACCACCACGACCACAAGCATTCGTCCGACGACCAGCACCACCAGTGTCAGACCCACAACCACTACTACGAGCATTCGCCCGACGACGACCACCACCAGTGTCAGACCGACCACCACGACCACGAGCGTTCGCCCCACAACCAGTACTACTACTACCATTAATCAGGCGCCGTTATGGGATGTTCTCTTTCAAAATCAGACGGTAGATGAGAATGTGTTTCTCAATTACTACATACCTACAGCGATCGATCCCGAGGGCAATACGCCGGTGAGTTACAGCTATGTTTCGATGCCGGGTGATGCGATCTTTTATCCTTTGCTGCGGCAGTTCCAGTGGAGGCCTTCCTATGATGCGGTTCCTGCCGGGTCCACGAGTAAAAACTACACCATCACCGTGCGCGCCACTGATTCTTTAAACAACTATCGCAATGGGAGTTTCACCGTTACGGTAAACAATGTGAACCGTGCGCCCGGTGTGCTGGTAGGCATGACATGGAATACTTTGATAAATCCTCTATTGCTTAATGTTGGGGAGACGGTTCAGCTGACTGCCACGGGCAGTGATCTGGACACAGGAGACACCCTGCAGTACTACTGGGAGCGGGGCACAAGCTCGACAATGGCAGGGACCAAGACGTGGACACAGATTCGCGGGTGGTCGACAACCAGCGGTTGTTCCTATCCTGTGCCGACCTCCGGGGTCTGGATACAGTTCCGGTGCACGGTGAAAGACAAGTCCGGGGCGACCGCAACAGCATATACCTTGATTAACTATGTGTATCCGTAAAAGGGGATGAG
>CAYNVA010000056.1:0-9483 GCA_964400575.1 uncultured Thermodesulfobacteriota bacterium
GCCGTAATAGATCTGTGTAACCCTGCGCCCGAGTTCGCTTTGGGCAAGGGCGCCATCGCGGAAGGCGCGCAGATTTTCAAGATCAGGATTATCGTTTCCCAGCGCTTTTTGAGCTAGACACGGCCCCTTCGTGGTTGTTGTCGTCGTCCCTGGCGTTGTAGTTGTTGTCGTCGTCCCTGGCGTCGTGGTTGTTGTCGTCGTCCCTGGCGTTGTGGTTGTTGTCGTTGCCGCAGTAGTAGAAATAAAATACGGATTCAGCGCTGATCCCTGGTCTGAACGCGACCCATGATTATCCCATGATGATATGAAGTAATCCACGCCCGCATTTGTTACAGAGCTTGCAGGTATAATACCCGTATAGGTATTGGCGGCGCCCGTCAGGGTAAGCGGCACGGGAATATAGGGGGTTTGCTGATACGCATCATGCATACGGTAATACAGCACAACACTTTCAATGCTGTCGCTCGGGTCAGGATCGACAATGGTAGCGTTAATAACTATATCCTGGTTTGGTATTGCCGTTGTCACCGGGGTATAATTGTCTGTGGAGGGCGCATGGTTGTTCAGCACCGTGATGCTGTAGGGCAGCACATTATAGTTGAAAGGGCTGTAGGTTTCCTGAACGCCGTCAGATGCATATATATAAAACTGGATGCCCGGCTCGTCCACAACAGCACCCGGTATTGCATAGCTGAAAGAGTAGTCCCCGTTGCCAATGTCGGTCAGAGATAAAGCAGCCTGGGTATAGATGGTCTCGGCATTCTGTTTATAGAATAAAGTCGCTGTCAGCACTTGACCCTGAGCCTGAGCGTCTACATCATTGATCGTACCGGCTATTGTCAAAGACACCCCGTTGGGCTGGCTCTGCGTGGTCAAATCAAGGGTTGCCTGACTAAGCGTAATTTCCGGCCTGTCATTGACGACATATTTGCCCGTACCGTTGTCGCTGCCCTGGGTAACCGTAACGGTTCTGGTTGTTCCATCGTATGCCGTGTTGTGCGTCGTATAGTTGATTATATACTGTGTTCGGAGGCTTGCGCTTATTGTGTTATAGATGGCTGTCAGATCGCTGGCGGTAGGAGCGAACGCATACGATGCACCGGTTGCGGTCGCAATGTCTTGAAGTGTGGTGGGATCTAAATCGTAACCATTCAAGCCTATAGTATAAACCGGTGTCTGGTTATTGTTTGCCCGCTGAACCAGAGAATTAATATCCGTTATCCGGCATGAATCGTTTTCACCGCCATCGGTAAAAGCAATAACCGCCTTCGGCTGAGGAGCCATGTTCAGGCTGGTAATAGCCGTATCCACGGCATCAAAAAGCGCAGTAGTACCACCAGACGTTATGTTATTAATAGCCTCTTCCACATCAGGTATGCCGTTGGTGTTAATATCGGTAGACACAAAGTTCGCAAATATGACTGTATCCGTACCGCAGGAAGCAAACCGAACCACATTTATTATATCATAGGGCTTGCAGTTTCTAAGAAAGCTGATCGCTGCCGTCTTTGCATCAGCAAGGGGTGTTCCGGACATGCTGCCGCTTGCGTCCATAACAAGCGCCAGGTTATTGGTTGAAGCTGAACCGCCCCCGGAACTGACAAACCCCGTGATGGTTTCCACGGTTGGTGATGCCTCTGTGCTTGACTGCTCCAGTACGGTAAAGTCATTTTGGGTAAGCCCCAGCACTGGATTGCTGCTGTTGTCCAGAACATTAACATACAGCGTGATGTTGGGGAAATTATCGGCAAGCACGCTTGGGGTTACGCTGCCCGATCCAGCAGCAGCGCTTTTTTTAATGCCGACAGCAGGATCAAGAATAAAATTCTGAGGGTTAATGTCAATACATCCTTCATTCTTGAAACAGACCACTTTTGCAAGAGCCGTGCTTGCCAATGACACCATGAAAACAAAAGCTGCTAGTGATAAAAGTATTTTTTTCATACGTCAACCCCTCCTAAAAATTAATTTTATGTATGCCCAATAAAAACCATGCGTAGTACTTATGTCCTCTAATTAGGCAACTCCATTAGTTGCCAGATCAACACCTCCATTCTTTTTCTAATAAATTAATAATACGAAAGAATTGATTCTTTTGTACGAAGTTGTAGACGACATCCGTACTGCATTGCGGGTAGCAAAGCAGTCTTGCCATGACAACAAAGCTTTAATTGATTATTATATTTTGAGGCTTGATCCCGCATGCGCAACCCCTCGATTACGTTGCACATGCAGGTGAAGATAGAAACAAACAATAGAGAATTAATCTCTATTTTTGATCTGCCTGCTGCCCCTCATTTAAAAAAAAGGCCAATTAGCGGCCATTTTTGTTTGTTTAATTCCTAATAAATTAGCATACAAAATGCATCCTTGTCAATCTTTTGGTTGTTTCATTGCAAAAAAGCATGGACAAGGCGTTGTGCAACCCTAGCATGGATCGCAATCGACTGAAGGGCAAAGACATATGACTTTGCCGACCATGATTCCCACTTTGAAGCCTATATGCCTTGCCACACAATCGCCCTCGTCCTATATACGCTTTTTTACAAAGCGAGGGCCTATCAGTACGTATCAGTTTAATACGATACCTGCCCCAAATCCACCACCTAATTTTGTAACAATTTAACAAAGCTTATCTTTTCTTGATTTTTGTTTCACCCGCCTGTTACGATAAAAAATGATTTTGCCCTTGTCTTGTGCCCTGTTTGCGATTTTGATGGTGAATCAGGGCAGCCCTTACGCATTGTATTTCTACGTGTCCTGTGATAGTTTCAAACATCCAGAATACGAGAGAAAAATCGACGTATGAGCTCTATGCAAAATCAAACAAATTGTAACGAGCCGCAGGAAAAAGTCCCGTGCCTCATGTGCGGGGCAACGGAAAACAAACCCGTGCTGCAGGTAAAGGACCATCTGTTTGCCCGCCCCGGGAAATATCAAATTGTACAATGTTGCAGCTGCGGGCTCGTTTATGTCAATCCCCGGCCAACATTGGAAGCCCTCGCGCTGCACTACCCTGATAACTATATTGCCTACACGCAGCTGGAAGAAATGTCCTGGCTGATGCAGCGTATTTTTCTTCCCGTTGCCAGAGCCAATGCCATCAGTCGCATCCGCAGCATTGAACGGGTTATCGGGCCGTTACCTGAAAAAACAAAGGTGGCTGATGTCGGCTGCGGGCTTAACCTGTTTCTCAGGTATCTTCGCGAGCTGCGGGGATGCGAAGGTATTGGTGTGGATTTTAACGCGAAGATAACAGACTATGCCCGTAAAAAATTTAATATGCCCGTTGTGTGCGGCACATTGCATGACGCAGGGTTTGAGAGCGGGCATTTTGACCTGGTCACCATGCACGAGTACCTCGAACATGAGCCAAATCCCCTGCAGGTGCTCACAGAGGCCAGGCGGATAACCCGTACCGGCGGATATATAAACATTGAAATCCCCTATATCGGCGGCCTCCCGGCCAAAATTTTTCGGTCCCGATGGTCACAGTATGATGTCCCCCGGCACCTGGTCTTTTTTACCCCGGGGACACTGGAAAAAATGCTGGAGCGATGCGGATATGAACTGATATCTCTACGAACCTACGGCGTGCCGTTCATTATTGGCATGAGTGTTTTACATGCGCTTGGATTTAATAAACTGGGAGGGATACGAGGCCCCGGATGGCTTCTTGTTGGGGTGGCCGGGGCTCCTTTGCTGCCGTTTGTGCCCATTATGCATGAGTTTATGTCGGTCTTTGCGCGTGCCAGGTGACTCCTTTTCCCCTCCTCTATTTGATTTGAGCAATCAAAGTTTCCTGAGGGGGGGGCACACAAAAACAGCCTGTCGGGTTGGGTATACCACCACAATAGCAGAGAGTTCGCCACAAGACAGCGCAGATCAGCACCGCGTGCCAACCCCAAAACAGCCGCCCTATATCTTGCGTCGATATATACCTTGACACACAACTGCCCTCATTTTATATTCCTGCCCGTCACAAGGCGAGTTCTTATCGATGGTCTGCGAGAGTCCCTGAATCACATTGAACTACGGAAATGTATTACTGTTTCTCTCTGCTCCGGCTAATAAAAATCTGGCTTGGCAGGCAACGGGTTATTGTCTGGACGGTGCTGTTGGCCTTTGTGCTTACCCTTCCCTCTCTGTTCTGCGGCTTAGCCGGCGATGACTATTTTAACCGGGCAGTTGCTTTACAGAATACAGATATCAGCTGTGTTCCCCGCTCGCCTTTTGATGCGTTTGCCTTTATGTTCAGCAGGGAAGATCCGGCATTAATTAAACAGGGAATTAATGCGGGAATATATCCCTGGTGGACTCATCCGCAGCTTCAGATCGCTTTTTTCAGACCGCTTTCTTCTTTAACCCACTGGCTTGATTTCAGGCTGTTCCCCGGCTCAGTCGGGCTGATGCACGCTCACAGCCTGATATGGTATGCCCTTCTGGTGCTCGTGGCCGGCCTGTTGTACAAGCAGTTCCTTGCCCCGCTCTGGGTTGCCGGGCTTGCAGCTCTTCTCTATGCAGTAGATTATAGTCATGCCGTTGGCGCAGCCAGTCTGTGCAATCGCAATGCTGTTATTGCTGCGGTTTTCAGCTTTCTGGCTTTGATTGCACACGACCGGTGGCGACGTGGCGGGGTAAAAATCTGCTCCCTGCTTGCCCCCGCCTGTTTTTTTCTTGGATTGCTGAGTGCTGAAGCTGCTATAGCCATCGGCGGATACCTGTTTGCCTATGCTCTGATTTTCGACAAGGGGAAGCCTTTCACCCGCTATGCTGCACTGTTGCCGTATGTGATGACGGGTATTGTCTGGCGGATTATATATATCGCGCTTGATTATGGAGCCGCGCACTCAGGGGTATATATTGATCCGGCTAAAGATAGTATGCGATTTGTGACAGAGCTTGGACAGCGGTTACCGGTATTGCTGCAGGGTCAGTTTGCATTACCGCCTTCTGACCTATGGTCAGTGCTGCCTCCTGTGCCCGCACAGATTTATGCAGTGTGCGCTTTGGCCTTTATTTTTTTCGTTGCATGGGTTGTCTGGCCGATACTGCGGCGGGATAGCACAATCGGTTTTTTAGCTGCGGGTATGCTCTTGGCCGCCATTCCTTTCTGCTCAACGCTGCCGAGCAACCGTTTCCTTTTTTTCACCGGTCTGGGCGGCATGGGGCTCATTGCGCGCTTTTTGGCAATTGCGCTTGAGCCTCCTGAATGGTTTTTACCCTATTGGCGAACGCCACGAAAGCTGCTTGCCTGCGGCTGGATACTTATCTGGCTCGCCATTTCTCCGCTGCTGCTTGCTCTGCTGACACTCTCACCCCTTGTTATGCAAAAGCCTTTAACCCTGGCTGCAAAGACCATTGCACCACCGGACATTACATCTCTGCCTGAACAAATTGTTATCGTTAATGTTCCCTCTGATCTTATGCTGTTCTACCTGCCCTTCGTCAGGGCTGCGTCCGGGCAGAGCACCGGCCTGCATACGTTCCTGCTTTCGGCAGGATTGATGCAAATAGAAGTTCAGCGTATCAATGATCGCACGGTGGTCCTCCGGTTAAGCAATGGGTTGCTTGCCGGGGCGTGGAACCAGGTTTTCCGTGATTCTGCTGCGCCCATTAAAAAAGGCGCTGCATTGAAACTTGCCAACTGTTCTCTTGCTGTTACCGGCGTGACAGATACCGGGCTGCCTGCTGAAATAAAATACGAGTTTACCGTGCCCCTTGAGGATAGTTCTCTTCGCTGGGTTACCTGGTCTGAACGAGGTTTTATTCCGTTTGCTCTGCCTTCTCCAGGTGAAACGGTCAGGGTAAAACAGTTAACGTTATTCTAATGGAGATGCACCGTTTTTACACAAGAGCTTAGCCGCCGTGCAAAACTCTTGTGCATAATAGACCGGCGCGATTCCTCAGGTTCATGTATTACGCTCTTGTGCTTTGTCCTTTTTGATGGTCGTCATATGAGTTCAGGCTCTATCCCTGACCGTTTACCGATTGCTGATGGAGATAAGGTGATGTCCAGCGCTATAGATTCCGGGCTGGGTTTGTTCACCATTGCTCTTCAAGCTACGTTCAGCCATGAGATTGATGCGCGGAGGCTCGGGCAGGCAGTGGATCTCCTCCTGGATGCGCAGCCGATTCTTGGCTGCAGGTTTGTTGTCGAAGGACGGCAGCTGTACTGGGATCGATTGGAAAAAGGTGAGCGAACGGCATTTTACTTTTTAAATAGCGAACTGGAATACGGTCAGTTCACAACGGTTCAGGTGGACAGCCGCACCGGCCCTCAGGTTAAAGTGGGGCTGTACCGAGGTCTGGATGGCGACCATTTGATCATAAAAAATTCTCATCAGGTTGGTGACGGTGGCGGCCTCCATGACATAGCCCGTGAATTATCTGCCATTTATAACCGCTTGAAACACGAACCCGGCTACCAGCCCGAGCCCAATATTCATGGGTCACGCAGTGGCAAACAAATCATTGGCCAGATACCCTGGACTGCACTACCGTTTATTATAGTAAACTTCATAAAACTTATCTGGTCCAACAACCACCCCAGAGCTACACACATCCTGCCGCTTTCTGAATGGCAGCAAACTTCGTGGATGTATAAAATCAGGCATATTCCTCCAGAGCACACTGCCCGCATCATGAGCTATGGGAAAAACCATCAGGCTACCCTTAATGATATTTTGATTGCCGCTTATCTGCGCTCACTTGTCAACGTCGGAAACTGGAACAGAAAATCGGCGCTGAGACTACAGATGACTGTTGATTTGCGCACCTGGTATCTGCCGACAAAAAAAGCTGGCGGGATCTGCAATCTCAGCGCATTTGAATACATACATCTTGGCACAGACCCGGGTAGGGACTTTCACGACACCGTAAGCCGGGTAAGCGCCATAACAAGAGCACGCAAGGCAAGCTACTTTGGCCTGGGGGAGGCATGTCTCGCTCCGCTGGCAACACTGCTGCCGTACCAATGGCTGGTACGAATGGTTGACCGTGCCGCTCAAAAAAAAGCTGCGCAAAAAAATGTGCCGAGCCTGCTAACTAATACCGGCCCTATACCTCCTCAGATCATTACCTTTGATCAACCGCCGCGTGCTGTCTGGCTTCTGTCGCACGTGCTTTCCCCCCCCTGTTTTTGCACCTGTGTAAGCAGCTATGGTGAAACCATCACCCTGTCTGCAGGTGCTTCCCAGGGCTCATATGCGCTTGTGGATGCTTTTCTTGATCAGATGATTGCAGAGCTGCCCGATTGAATATCGGTCACGGAAAACAGCCGTGCCAGCACCAGCCCCGTGGACACGGAGCCGAGAAGACAGGATGCCCGTGCAAACAGCGTTACATAGAAATATCATCATTTGGAAAACCAGCTCGTCCGACACAACAGCAAGAATCATTTCAATGTCGGCTTTCGTTCCTCAAGCCGACCAGCTCCGCCGATCCAGATTACCCCTGTGAAGAGCGTAGGGGCTCAAAATTTTGAGCCCCTGCTAAACGGTCGGGGTGCGCACACAAACAGCCTTTCGGGTTGACATACCACCACATAGCAAAGCGCGCGCTGCGCCACAAGATATTTCAGATCAGCACATCATGCCGCCCCATATCTTGAGCCCACATTTACCTTGACACACAACCGTCCTCGTCCTATATACGCCCCATCACAAAGCGAGCTTCTATCGGAGAGCTCTTTTCTCAATAGCTCGACAATATTCTGAATAAAGCTGCGGGGCCAAGGGGACATGCTGGCCACTTTACTAAAAAAGAACGAAGGCTTAAATAAGTACCGGCATTCCTTCCAGGCAGGGCAGACCCTTTTTACCGAAGGCGATCCCTCGCAGGACCTCTACATTCTTATCGATGGGCAGCTTGACATCCTGAAGGGCAGCAAGCGTATCGCCGAGATAAGCGGCAGCGGCTCTTTTTTTGGCGAGATGTCTTTTTTGCTGCAAGACCGGCGCACCTCTACGGTCAGGGCCCGCACCGATGTTGTTGCCTGCCGCATTCCCTCCGAGGATATTGGTTCTTTTCTCAGTGATTTCCCGGATGTTGCCACTGTCATCTTGCGGCAGATCGCCCAGAGGCTCAATGAAACGAGCCAGATTCTGTACGGCTTCAAGGAATTCTGCGACCGCCTGCCCGATGCGGTTGTCATGACCGACCGCGAGGGCGCAATTCTTTCCTGGAACAGGGCTGCCGAGGAGCTGTATGGCGGAGACTGGTCCTCTATGCGGCAGCAGCCGGCCCAAAAGCTGTTTTGTGATCCCGAAGCATACCGGCAGCACATCCAGGATGTGCAGCATCACCAGAGCGCCCGGGAAAAGGTTCTTGAAATCAAGCACCCTGAGCGGGGCAGCTGTTTTGTCTCGGCCAGCACCACCATGCTCTATGACGGGCACCATAATTTCCAGGGCGTGCTTTCCCTGTGCCGCGACGTTACCGCAGCGCAGGCTCTTAAGAGCAGATACCGGTTTGCCCTGTTCGGGCTTGTGCCGGCGCTCCTGCTGGCAGGGCTGCTGCTGGCGGTCGTTTTTTACGGCTATCCTTATTTCAGCAAGGGGCAGCAGGCCGCAGACCTGAAAAAGAGCGAGCTGCGCAGCCAGCTGGCGCGAGACTACCTGCTGCTTGCATCGCTGCTTGCCGAGCCCTTTGCCGCCGGCGCCTTTGAGAAAACCCATCAGGTTATGCGAGATTTTTTTCGCATGCAGAAAGACGGGCAGCCGCCCTATGCAGGCCTCGTGCTGCTTGACAGCGAAAAGAAGGTGCTGGATGCCTACGGCCCCGCCGGGGGGCAGGCCGGCCAGAACACCGCAGGCAGCAGCTACGCGGGCATTGCCTTTCAGGGCGACACGGGGTCCCTGCACAGGGTGCTCATGCTGTACCGGGCAGCGCCGGGCCAGCCCATGGGCTCAAAGGGGGTTGAGGTCGCATTCGAGCTTCGCCGCAATGCGCACGATGCGGGATGGCTGGTGTTTCAGATGGACGCGGCGGCGCTTGAAAAAAATTACAGCGTTGCCGAAGAGGACCTTCTCGGGTTCCGGTTTCAGAAGCAGCTGCCATGACACAGCCAAGCCCTCCGCCAGCATACACCGTTGAACTCTCCCGGGACGGGACCGGCAGCGTTACCGCCCAGCTTGCCGGCCGTATCGATACTGAGAATGCCGCTGCGGTGCTTGCCCGGCTTGCTCCCGCAGCAGACGATGCAGCCACGAAATCCATAACGGTTGATCTTGAGCGGGTTGACTATCTTGATGACTACGGCGTGCTTGTTCTCGTGGAGCTGAAAAAAAAGCTCGGGCTTAGAAAGGCCGAGTTGAGTATCTGCAATATGAGCGGCCCCGCAAAGGCCATGGTCGAGCTTTTTCGTCTTGACAGCGCGGCAGCGCCGCTTGCGCTTGCGCGATCGCCGGGCGCGATTGAGCGGCTCGGTGCGGCAGCCCTTGAGCAGGCTGCCGACCTGAAGCACATGATTTCTTTTATAGG
>CAYNVA010000057.1:0-1846 GCA_964400575.1 uncultured Thermodesulfobacteriota bacterium
CGCAGCTTGCCGACCCGCTCATGGGCATCGATGGAAACGGTGCCGGTTGACGGCTCCATGTCGCCGCCCAGTATCTTCATGAGCGTTGACTTGCCGCAGCCATTGGCGCCGATAAGGCCATAGCGATTGCCTTCGCCGAACTTGACGGAGATGTGTTCAAACAGGGGCTTTTCCCCGAACTGTATGGCAATACCTGCTGTAGAAATCAAAACAGTGCTCCGAGAAAAAGTTTTGCCGGTGTAACCGATATGCACCCGGCCTGTGCGGCGGGCATACGGTCATAGATAAATGACAGAAGGAAAATCTCCTGAAGCAGGGCGCGCAAACCCGAAGCAGCAAAGACGCGGTCACACACTGCAGGTTGCAGCCTCAATTGATGTGCACGGTTCCGATCGGATCGGGACAGCGAGGGTTTCTTCAACGGCCTGTCATAAAATCGAATTTATTATACCACAGCTTCTGTTATTTACCTAAAATTTTATGCCGGCATATGCAGCGTTGACACGGCTCGCAAGGGCTGTTATGGTACGAGAACATGCGTCCATTCACAGGGCCGCGTCATCTCGACCAGTAAGGGATGTCTTTATTGATCACTCTCATTATCTGAACTGTGCAACTTTAATTTTTCTTGATGTCCTGTAAAATAATCCATCACTCCGGCTTGACCCGAGTCTTTTCCACCACAGCGTAAGGATTCCGGACAAGCCGGAATGACAGAAATGGTTTTGATTGCGAGAGATTTTATCTCATCCTAAAAAATAAAATATGATGGCATGAGGGGTCAACCTGTACTGTGCAACTTCAATTTTTCTTGATGTCCCGTAAAATAATCCGTCACTCCGGCTTGACCGGAGTCCGTTTTTTGGACCTTTTTTGAATTCCTGCTGAGATATATCGTTGTGTGCTGGATGGAATGACGTTTTTTAGTGGTAAGTTGCACAGTGCAGTTATAGTATGCTCTGGTCGCTTGGAAACAAAAACTTTTCAACTCGCGTATTGAAAACTCATGCCTTCACAAATTGATATTAAAACGCGTATACTGTTCCGGCTTGCTGTGCGAAACGCTATACGTACGGCATTGTTGCTGCTTGCGGTTTTTCTGGTGCTGGCGCCGGGCTTTGCATCCGGGCTGGACAAACAAAAATTCCCCCGGCCAACAGGTGCTGTAAATGATTTTGCCGGGGTTATCCCTGCCGACATCAAAGCCCAAATGGAAAGCCTTAGCCGCGAAATACTTGATAAAACCGGCACAGCCGTTGTGGTGGCCGCCATCACTTCCCTTGACGGCGAAGAGCCCGACATGTACGCCACCGATCTGTACGCCGCCTGGGGCATCGGCAAAAAAGGCGAGGATAAAGGCGTGCTCATCTTTCTTGCCGTGCAGGAGCGGAAAATCCGCATTGAGACCGGCTACGGCGTTGAGGGAATTCTGCCCGACGGGCTTGTGGGCAGCATGCTTGACCAGTACGTGGTACCGTATCTCAAAACCGGCGATTACGGCCAGGGGCTTTTCAGCGGCATGCTTGCAGTCGGCACCGTGATTGCCAGGGATGCAGGCGTTACAATCGGCCAGGGCAATCAGCTGAAACGCCCTGTCCAGCAAAGAGGGCAGCAGCGCGGTTCGGGTTGGGGTGGGCTGCTTCTCCTTGTGCTGCTGGCTATATTTGCGATGACGCCGGTGGGCAGGGCCATGCTGCCCTGGCTGCTGCTTTCAGCCTTGTCAGGCGGACGCAGCTCAGGCGGCGGTTTCGGAAGCTTCGGAGGCGGCGGATTTGGGGGTTTCGGCGGCGGCATGAGCGGCGGCGGCGGGGCAGGCAGAAGTTTTTAAAAAAAACAGGGTTCGGGG
>CAYNVA010000058.1:0-2401 GCA_964400575.1 uncultured Thermodesulfobacteriota bacterium
AACCGACATGCCGATACTATAGAAACACGACGGCTGTATCAAAAAACCCCTGTACGTATTTCTCAAACAGCGCACAATACGGTAATTTTGTTAAAATAGCACACTATCAATAAAATATCTTATCTTTGTCATTTTTTGCAAACAAAAAACTTTACAAGTCGCTTGAAATCAATAAATAATGTTTAAAAGTTTCGTGGCTAAAACCGCGAAATCTTCTTGGGGCGCCTGTTTCTCCGGCATCACAATATAGTTTTGCAAGGGTTGTTGTTTATGTCTGAAAAAATCGGCAGCTTGCTTTTAAAAAAAGGGGCCATTACCCCTGAGCAGCTTGACGCCGCGCTGGTTTTTCAAAAAGAAAAAAACATAAAGCTCGGCGTAGCTTTGGCACGCTTGCATTTTGTTAAAGAAAGCGTGCTGCTGCAGGTTTTAAGCGAACAGCATGGCGTTCCGGCCATGAAGCTTTCCGAGTTTACCATAGACCCGGATGTCATAAAACTTATTCCCCCGGAAGTTGCTGAAAAATATATGGTCCTGCCGATTTCGCTTAAAAATGCGATCCTGATCGTAGCAATGACAGACCCGTCAAACATATTCGCCTTGGACGATCTGAAATTTCTTACCGGCTTCCGTGTCGAACCATTCGTTGCCGCAGATGAAGCGATTATGACCGCCATTGACTACTATTATCAGACAGCCACCTCGACAGAAAGTCTTTTGAGTGATTTTGAAGATGCGGATGTTGAGCATATTGACATATCGGAAAACTTTAATGTCAATGAACTTGCCCAGGAAAGCGAGGACGCGCCGGTCATAAAACTGGTCAATGCGGTGCTTTCTGAGGCTGTTGAGCGGGGGGCAAGCGATATTCATATTGAATCCTATGAAAAAAGCTTCCGGATCAGATACCGGGTCGACGGCACGCTCTCGGAAGTCATGAGACCACCCATGAAAATGCGCAATGCCATCGTGTCGCGCATCAAAATTATGGCGAAACTGGATATTGCCGAGCGGCGGATGCCGCAGGACGGACGCATCAAATTGAAAATGGGCAAAAACCGCGAGATGGATTACCGCGTTTCAGTGCTGCCAACACTGTTCGGCGAAAAGGTGGTCATGCGACTGCTGGACAAATCAAATCTCCAGCTCGACATGACCAAGCTCGGATTCGATGAGCAACAAATAATTGATTTCAAGGAGGGCATTTACAAACCCTACGGCATGGTGCTCGTGACAGGGCCCACCGGCAGTGGCAAAACCACAACGCTCTACTCAGCCCTTTCCGAGCTGAACAAGGTGACAGAAAACATTTCAACAGCCGAAGACCCGGTCGAGTTCAACCTTGAAGGCATCAACCAGGTTCAGATTCATGAAGATATCGGCCTTAATTTCGCCGCGGCTCTGCGCTCATTCCTTCGTCAGGACCCCGATATCATCCTGGTGGGTGAAATCCGCGATTTTGAAACAGCTGAAATCGGTATCAAGGCCGCGCTGACGGGCCATATGGTGCTGAGCACCCTGCATACCAATGACGCTCCAAGCACGATCAACCGCCTGCTCAACATGGGCATTGAACCGTTTCTGGTATCATCGGCCGTCAATCTCATTGTTGCCCAGCGCCTTGCGCGCAAAATATGCCCCGACTGCAAGGAACCAGCAACCCATGTTTCAGAAGAAATGCTTGCAAAGCTGGGCCCGGTTCCCGAGGGGTTCCATGATGCGGTTTTGTACAAAGGCCGGGGATGCGACACCTGCAATGGCTCGGGACACAAGGGCCGCATCGCGCTGTATGAAGTAATGACCATGTTAGAGCCGCTCAAAGAGCTCGTGCTGCAGGGGGCATCATCCATTGAAATCAAGCGGGAGGCCATAAACCTGGGCATGAAAACTTTACGCCAGAGCGGCATTCAGAAAATGATTCAGGGCGTTACCACCCTTGAAGAGGTGCTCAGATCGTCGGTGCGCGATGACTGATATACGGATGGTATGCACCGCCGGTTCTCGTTTTAATAAATTCATACCAGAGGGATGTCATGCCAGGTTATAAATGGGAAGGCACGAGTAAGCAGGGCGCTGAACTGAAAGGCGAAGCCGAGGCTGTAAACGAGGAGGCGCTGCGCGATCTGCTGCGCAAAAAGAACATACGGCTCAAGATTATTAAGGCAAAACGCAAGGATGTTATTGCGTCCATCGAGTTTTTGCAGCCGAAGGTCACAACAAAAGATCTTATTCTTTTCACCCGCCAGTTTTCAACAATGATCGATTCAGGTCTTCCGCTTATTCAGGGGCTTGATATTCTTTCCAGCCAGTCGGAAAACCCCGCATTCAAAAAAATAATCACGAAAGTCAAAACGGACGTGGAAGGCGGATCGGCCTTTGCCGAGGCGCTCAAAAAACACCCCAA
>CAYNVA010000059.1:0-1677 GCA_964400575.1 uncultured Thermodesulfobacteriota bacterium
CGTGTTGTTGACCGGAACTGCTTTAGCCGTTTTGGGCGCGTCCGTTACTTCAAGGCTTGCCTCCAGCCGGTCAAGTGCGATCTGCACCGGTTGTTTTGGCAGAGCGGTCTTGAGCGCGGCAAGGTAGCTCTGGCCTTTGTCTGGTATCCCCTGAAAATTTATTTTCGTAATGGCAAAATCCTGCAGCAGTACCATGCGGGTTTCTTTATTCACCTCGGTCCGCGCCGTGAACCAGACCGCGCCGTAGCGCTGCTTATCGCCCTGCGGTTGCGCGCCCACGGCAGCCCGTGCAGTCAGCTTGTTGCCTTCCCAGGTTTCCACCTGGGGCTGGCTGATCGAGAAACTCAGCGTGCCTTCCACAATCTGCCGCGGCCAGTCGTCGCGCACCATTGGCGGCGTCTGCCCGGGGGTGGTATCCGGGCCGGCAGCTCCGTTTATTTGAGAGCAGGGCATCGCCAAAAAAACAATCAACAGCAGCAAGAGCTTTTGTACAAACTTCATGCTTTTCTCCTTTGCAAGGGCGTTTGTATTCTGAAAACCAGCTGATTTTTCACTGCATGCCGGACAGCCAGCGGTTCAGGAGGGGTCCTTTCCTGCAATGTTGTGCTGCGCCGGGGCGCTGCTTGTTGTAACGGGACAGGGCATGTATTTTAATGTTGGGCTTTATGAAAAAGTAATGTATATAAAAACGCAATAAAGTCAATTACTTCAAGGGCAGCATGCCATGGTTTCCCCTCCCGGCGGCTCATTGCAGATAACAAACCTGGAAGACAGCTCTTGTACGGTGGTGTGTGCGGGAGCATGGAGCATACAGCAGGGGCTTCCGTCAGCCGACGAGGTGCTTGGCAAACTCAAGGCAGAAGAGGGCATAAAAAAAGTTTCCTTTGACTGCACCGCGCTCGCCGGCTGGGACAGCGGCCTGCTGACCACGCTTACCAAAATTGCCGCTCTCTGCGATTCCCGCAGCATTGCACTGGATACAAGCGGCCTGCCCGAAGGGCTGCAGCGGCTGCTGAGCCTTGCCACGGCAATCCCTGAGCGCGCAGGCGCCCGCAAAACAGCTGTCCGCGATCCGTTTCTCGTCCGCGTTGCCGATGCAACATTCAATCTGCAGGCCGGCGCCCGTGAAGCTCTCTCTTTTATAGGCGATGTGACTCTTGCCCTGGGGCGTCTGTTGTCGGGCAAGGCGCGCTTCCGCAAGGCCGAGCTGTTCTTCCTCATGCAGAGCTGCGGCGCCGAGGCTTTGCCCATCGTTTCTCTCATAAGCCTTCTGGTCGGGCTCATCCTGGCATTTGTCGGGGCAGTGCAGCTCCAGATGTTCGGCGCTCAAATCTATGTTGCAAGCCTTGTCGGGATCGGCATGGTGCGCGTTATGGGCGCCATCATGACCGGCATCATCATGGCCGGCCGAACAGGCGCGGCCTTTGCCGCCGAGCTTGGCACCATGCAGGTAAATGAGGAGATCGACGCGCTGCAGACCATGGGCATCTCTCCCATGGAGTTCCTAGTGCTGCCGCGCATGATCGCCCTTACCGTCATGATGCCGCTGCTGTGCATCTATGCTGATCTTATGGGCATACTGGGCGGCCTGATCGTCGGGGTCGGGATGCTTGATCTCGGGGTCATGGAATACTATAACCAGACCGTTATCTCCCTGAGCCTGACGCATTTCTGGAT
>CAYNVA010000060.1:0-8864 GCA_964400575.1 uncultured Thermodesulfobacteriota bacterium
TCACCCCTCATCCCGGCCTTCTCCCGCAAGGGGAGAAGGTGCTCTTGATTCATATGTATTAACCCTGAACCCCGACCCCTGAAACCTGAACCCCCTACCCCGCTCCCCCTACCCCTGCCAGTGCGGACGGGTGGCGGTCCACCGGGCAATCTCGTCTTGTATCCACCCGTCAAGCCCGTCTGCAAGGTAGAAGCGTGGCAGCAGCAGATCATCATGGGCCTCGATAACACCCTCGGCTGCGGCAATGCGGGCAAGCTCGGTATCAGGGTAGATGCGGATACCGGTGCTGATTTTCAAAAAATCAAGAGGCAGGGAATCGGCAAAAGCAAGGCTTTCAAGCACGGTATCGCGCGTTTCACCCGGCCCACCGAGCAGCAGATAGCCATTGAGCTTGATGCCGTGCTTCTTAAAAAGCCCTGCAGCCTGCCGCACATCCTCAAGAGAGAACCGCTTGCGCATACTTTTAAGTATAATCGGGCTACCGCTTTCAAAACCAAGGGCCACCTCAGTGCAGCCAGCCCGGGCCATATCGGCAACCAGCCCTTCTTCAATTTTGTACGGGTAGACAATGCAGGACCACGTTATTGGCAGCGCGGCATCGGCAAGCGCCCGGCAGAGCTCTCGGGCATATTCTGCAGGAAGGTTGAACGTATTGTCGGTGCAGTAGAAGCGCCTGAAACCAGCCTTCACATGGCGGCCAATGTGATCCGCCACGGTCTTGGGGTCGCGCTTGCGAAGCGCCGTACCTTCAATGCTGGCTGTTGAGCAGTAACTGCACGCAAGCGGGCAGCCGCGCCGCGTCTGAAACGGCAGCCACACGTCCCCCCGCCCCTCCATGGGGCAGGGCCAGAGAGCCGGATCAGGCTGCGGCAGTTTGTTCAGGTCAAGGATGGAGCAGATTTTTTTAAACGGGAAGCGGCCCTTTACATACACGCCCTTGATCATGGCGGGGTCGACGCCCATGCGCAGGTGGTCCAGCACTGCGGGCAGCGCAGCCTCTCCATCGCCTTTAATGCCGATATCGGCCTCCAGCCAGTCAAGCAGCACTTCGGGGTACATGCTGTAGCCGGCACCTCCCAGAATGATGGGGGCCTTTGAAAGCCTGCGACATACGGCTGCAATGGCTTGAATCGGCTCAAGAAGAAACCGTGTTTCCCGAATGCTCTGATCGTCGATATTGCGCACTGAAATGCCGATGGCATCAGGGGCAAAAGCCCCGATCGTGTCTGCGGCCTGCTGCTCGAAATCGCTGCCGGAGGAAAGCTCAAGAATCTGTACATCATGGCCGGCCTGCTGAGCGGCAGTTGCAACGCTCACGATGCCCAGAGGCAGCGTCGGCATAATAAGGTCGGGCATGTTAAAAAAAAGAAAAAGTATTTTCATCCGGCATGTATCTCGTTGCAGCGTGCACCACAGAAAACCGTGTCACCGCGCGGAAACATTACTTATGATACTGTATCCCCCTGATAATAGTAAAAGTCCGGTACAGCTGCTCAAGCAGCATGACCCGGAACAGCTCATGCGGGAAGGTAAGAAGGGAAAAAGAAACGGTCTGTTGCGCCTGCGCAAGCAGCTCCTTGGTCAGCCCGTGGCTGCCGCCGATGACAAAGCAGATTTTGGCGCCTCTGTCCTGAAAATTCCGCAGCTCACCGGCAAGCTGTTCCGAGCTGTAGTGCTTGCCCCGCCGGTCGCAGGCGATGAGAAAATCACCGGGCCTGCACCTTGCCAGAAGCCTGGCGCTTTCTTTGGCTGCGGCAGCGTTTTCTCCCAGCGAGTGCTCATCTTCGGGCGTGACAAGCTCGCAGGACATATCGGCAAAATGCTTGAGCCGTTTCAGATAATCCTTCTCGGCATCTGCAACCCAGCCTGATGATTTTCGTCCCACAGCGAGAATGCGAATTTTCATGGCAACTTCAAGGTTCAAAATCGTTCATCGTTAACCGTTCATCGTTGATCGTTGATCGTTCATCGTTGATCGTTTTATTCAAACAACTAACAACGAACAACAATCAACCATCAACAATTTTCAACACCAGACTTCCCTCAAAGGGATCAACGCTTTCAAGCCGCGCAGGCACTGTCGTGCCCGGCGTCAGCGCGCCTGTCTCTTTCTCCTTCATGCGCACGTCAAGCATGAAATCCGGTAGCACAATCTCGTACAGGCCGTGACTGCGCTCAAGCACCAGTGCATCGAGGGTGGCGCCCACACGGCTTTTCATGGCTTTGAGCACCCAGTAGCGCCGGCGCTCATATTCAACCAAGCCCGAGCGTGTCAGCACCGGCTGAACGGCAAGTGCGCAATCACGAAGCTCGCGCCGGGTATAGGCCGGAGGCCCGCCCCGCAGCAGGCTCGTCAGCTGCCGCTGCATGACAAGGTCTAAATATTTACGCAGCGGCGAGGTGATTGAAATATAGCAGGCAAGGCCAAGGCTCGCGTGCGGGCCCGGCGCCGTTGTTATCTCGACCCTGCTCATGGCGCGGCGCTGCAGAAACATATCAAAAAGCGTCGGTGCGCCCTGCCCGATAATCCGCCGCAGTGGCTCAGCCTGCCGCCTGAACAGGCCGGGCTGCCCGCGCTCTCTGAAAAAAAGCGCTGCGCAGTAGTTTGCAAGTATCATAAACTCAGACACCAGCACCTGGCTGGGCGTTTCACGGTCGCGCAGCTTCAGGCTGATATCACGGCTGCGATCAACGCGCATCTGCATGTCGGGCATCAGAAAGCAGACAGCGCCGTCAGCAATCCGCCGGCTGCGCCGGGCTGCGGCAAAGCCGTACAGCCGGGCCATGTCAGCACCGCGCTTGATATCCTCATCAACATCGCCATAGGTCAGGCGCTCTGCTATGCGCACCACGCTGCGCACGATATGCTGCTCGAGAATCTCGCCCTCCGGGCTTATCCGCACCATGAAGCTAACCGCCGGGCTGCGCTCTCCCACCCTGAAGCTTGCGATGTTTTCCGACAGGGCCGGCGGCAGCATGGGGATTTTAGCCTCGGGCAGATACAGCGAGGCTCCGCGGCGCGCTGCCTCAGCGTCAATGGCTGTTGCCGTTTCAACAAAAGCCGACACATCGGTTATGTGGATGCCGAGCTCCACAGTATCGCCGTCGAATCGGAAGCTTATGGCGTCGTCAACATCACGGGTGAACGCGTCGTCGATAGAGCACACATACAGCTGGGTCAAATCCTGTCGGCCCGGATCGTTAACAGCGCTGCAGATCGCGCCGGCGCCGACAGCATCAACCTGGCGGGCGACCCCGGTCGGCCACTGGTGCGATATGCCGTGGCGCCGCAGCAGCAGGTTTTCATCAGGATCAAAAACACCCAGCCGCACCAGAATATCAAAACAGCTGCGCTCATCGGGTATGCCAGCGGCATGGAATATTTCGCGGCTCTTGCTCCAGGTTGGCGACAGCCTGCCAAGGGCTGCATAATCTTTGAGAAGTTCAATGCAGGCTGCGCTGTCGTCACAGGCGGACTGGCTGCCCGCAAGCACCGACTGCAGCCACGCAACCGACTGCCGCGTAAACCGCTGGCGCTCAAGCTCAAGGTCCTTCTTCTGCTGCTGGGCCAGAACCTGCGCGGCAGTATGGGCCTGAAACAAGCGGCCGTGAAGCTTAAAATAGACATGATCGTCAACCAGCGCCGCAAGAACCGCAGCCTCATGGACCCAGGTTGCAGCATCGCCGAAAGCAGCGCGGGCAAGGGCTGAAAACTCGCACACAGCGCCCGGGGCTGCAACCGTTTCCCACAGCCTGCGGGGGTCGATCTCCAGAGCCAGCGCTGCCTGCCCGGCCATGCTGCTGCGCAGCTGCTCAAGAAGGGTTTCCCGGGGCGCCTTTATGTCCACTGCCTCCCGTGATTCATGAACAATGCGTGCCGTGGACAGGACAAGCTCACTGCCGTCAATGCACAGCAGGCGCAAGCGCATACCGTCCTGCCCAAGGCAGACCGCACCCGCAAGTCCCCGGTGCTCAAAAAATCTGATTATCTTTCCTGCGCACATGTCTGCCAATGAACCTCCCCCGCAGCCTGCTGCCGGGTATCCTGAAGTAGGGGCGGGCTTTATGCCCGCCCGCTGGAGGGGATAAACCCCTCCACTACGACAACAAAAACAAAATGTAACTCGAAGCAAGCTTCGGGGAATTTACCCCTAAAAGACTAAAACTCATAATAATCTGAGGCATCAACCTGCCGGTAGCAGCTGTCGGGCAGCTCCCGCAGGAAGCGCGATGGCTTCAGCACGGACATATACCCCGTGCTCTCCTTTTGCCGGCGGGGGCTGCACAGATACAGCCGGTCTTTGCCGCGCGTAACTGCAACATAGAAAAGCCGGCGCTCCTCTTCCTCATCATCAAGGCTTGTAAAATTATTGGGGTTGGGAAAGCGCCCCTCGACAAGCCAGATAAGAAACACAACCGACCACTCAAGACCCTTGGCCTGGTGAATCGTTGAAAGCTTGACTGTTTCAGTCGGCATGCCGCCCGACTGCACGTCTTCGGTTTCGGTGCTGGTCATGAGCGCAAGCTCGCTCAAAAAATCAGCCAGCGACTCGTACTGCCAGGCAAATGAAAGGAACTGCTCGATGTCGTCGATCCGGCTGTCGGCATCAATGTATTTGGTGCGTATATAATCCCGGTAGCCGCTTTCAAGCGTGGTCTTGATGAGCGCAGCGGGCGACACTCCGGAGCCGGTCTGCGAAAGTTCGGAGAGCACCTGCTTCAGGCCGCCCCAGTAGGGCCGCGCGCCTTTGGGCACAATGGCCTCCATCTTCGCGTCGATGCAGGCCTCCAGCGGATCACCCGATGCCAGCATGCGGCTGTACATCTTGTCTGAGGTCTTGGCGCCGATGCCGGGCAGCAGCTGCAGAATGCGCTTCCAGGCAGCCTCGTCATGCGGGTTCACCAGCACCTTGAGATAAGACACGATATCCTTGATGTGTGCCTGCTCGAAAAACCGCAGCCCCGAGCGCACCTCAAACGGCACCAGCCTGCGGGTCAGCTCCATCTGCAGCTCCATGGAGTGATAGTGCGCGCGGTACAGCACGGCGATCTCGCCCGGCGGCGTGCCGCTACAGATAAGATCGTTTATCGTGGTGGCCACGAACTGCGCCTGGTCATACACATCGCCTGGCCGCACGCACTGCGGCTCCGCGCCCTGCTGCCGCATGGGCTGCAGCACCTTGCGGAACTGCCGGGCATTGAGCAGAATGCTTTCATTTGCCAGCTCCAGTATCTCGGGCGTTGAGCGGTAGTTGTACTCGAGCTTGATGATGCGGGCATCCGGATAGCGCTCGGGGAATGCCATGATATTTTCAAAATTAGCGCCGCGAAAAGAGTAAATGCTCTGCGAGTCGTCCCCCACGACCATGAGGTTGCGGTGCCGGGCGGCAAGCGTGTCGATGAGGTCTGCCTGCAGCCGGTTGGTGTCCTGGTACTCGTCGACAAGCATATGCTCGAAGCGGTCTGCATAGAAGCCTCTCAGGTTTTCGTTGGTCTCCAGAAGCTCCAGCCACAGGCACAGAAGATCATCAAAGTCGGCAAGATTCTGCCGCCGCTTCCGCTGCGTATACACGCTCTGGATCTTTTCGATCTCTTCAGCATATTCCAGAAAAAACGGATAGCGCTCCTGGAGCACCTGCTCAATTTCAGTGCGCGTATTGCGCGCAAGGCTTAAAATGCTGAACAGCACCGACCCCTGCGGAATGACGCCGTCTTTCTTCTTGTGCCCGAGCTCCAGCATCGCGGCATCAAGAATGCTGTAGGCATCGGACTGGTCAAGAATGGTGAAATTCTGCGCTAGCCCCACCCGCTCGCCATGCACCCGCAGGATGCGGTTTGCGATATGATGGAATGTGCCGCCCCAGATGCGCGTGGCATTGTAGGGCGTGAGCATCTCAACGCGGTGGAGCATTTCGCGCGCGGCCTTGTTGGTGAAAGTCAGAAGCAGGATGCGGTGCGGGTCGATGCCGGTTTCGATAAGACGGGCCACCCGGTAGGTGAGCGTGCGGGTCTTGCCCGAGCCGGCGCCCGCGATAACAAGCAGCGGCCCCGGCCCAGCCGTCACCACGGCAAACTGCTGGGAATTGAGTTCATTTTCGTAGTCGATTAAGCGCTGAAGCTCCATTGCCAATCCCGGATAAAAAATATTTATTTATGTTTAAGAAGCCAGAATTCAGTAGTCGGAATTCAGAATAAAAGACACCTGAGCTTCAAGGAGTCTGCTTGTTTCTTCCAGACAATCAGATCCCGCAACCCTTCCGCAGTTTTTTTTCATGCTGATTTCTGAATGCCTCATTCTAACGTCTGGATTCTGACTACTAAATTCTGACTTCTATTTTTTACGCCAAACAGATACAAAAAAGGGGATTCAAAACTGAATCCCCCCACACACTGGCAGACTGACACGTCATACAGTCAACCGCAGGCCGGAACGCGTGATCACATCATTGATAAATCGCCGGGCAGGCTCGATAACCTGCTCAATTTCCATAACAATCAGGTTGTCGAGTTGTAGCATACCGGTATTGAGCTTGGCAATATCTTTTTCCGTAGTGACCACGGCATCCACCCGGGCCGAAACATCCCGTATGGCCGCATAATCCGCGGCGCCGTAGCCATGATGGTCGGGGTAAACCAGCTTATCTGAAACATGCATACCCAGCTGCGAGAGCATAGCAATAAAGCTTGCCGGGTCGCCGATGCTGCACAGGGCCGCAACACGGACTCCCGACAGCCTCTCCGCAGGCACGATTTTGCCGGTACCGATGCTGCGAAGGCATGCCACTCGAAATGATGCGGTGAAGAGAGAAGCCTCGGGGTTCAGCTTTTTTATGCATTCGGCAAGCGGTGCGGCAGCACCATCAGTGCCGGATTTTGTGAGCACGATAATGCCGGCGCGCCCGAGCGCTGCAGGCTGCTCGCGCAGAATTCCCCGGGGCAGCAGGCAGCCATTGCCGAAAGGGTCAACGGCATTCACCAGCACCACATCAAGGTCGCGGCGCAGCCGCAGGTGCTGAAACCCGTCGTCCAGCAGCACGATGTCTGCGCCGAACCGCTCGCAGGCAAGCTTGCCAGCGGCCACCCTGTCGCGGCAGGCAAGCACGGGAATGCCGGAGAGCTTGCGCGCGAGCATCACGGCCTCATCGCCTGCGTCGACAGCCGATGCAAGCACCTGCGTCCCATCGGAAACAATGTGCGGCACGGCTGTTGCGGCGCCGCGATATCCGCGGCTGACAACCGCAACCTTAAAGCCCTTTTCATGCAAACTGCGGGCAAGCAGGCACACGGTCGGGGTCTTGCCCGTGCCCCCGACGGTGATATTGCCCACAGCAATAACCCGGCAGGGGATGGCAAAGCTTTCAAATATGCAGGCCTTGTAGAACCAGGCCCGCGCACGCATGACAGCGCTGTAGGCATACGAGCAGAGCCTCAGCGGCAGCAGAAGCAGCTGCACTGCCATGCCCGGGTTTTTCAGATGAATCAGTTTTTCAATTGCAGCGCGGATGCTCATTGTGTTTCGACTCAGTTAGCCGTTGGTGTTTTGTTCACGGGCACATCCTCATACAGGATTGTATCCGGTCAGAGCGCATGGTTCGCGGTGCGCACCCTGCCAGCTTACGCCATGCGATATTCATTATTGGGCACGCTGTGCAAAACCCATGGTGCCCTACCCTGTCAATTTTCGAAATAATTGCACTATTCAGGAAGCTCGTGAGGTAAGAAAATCAACGGGTTGCAAACCGGTTTGCAGAGCAAATCGAGGGCATTTGAAATCCGGCACAACGGCCTGCTGCGGTACAAAAATCATCGCCGCCAGTTCATGGCCGGCTTTATTTCACCCAGCCCGGCCAGCTAACAAATCAAGGTTCACAACATTTTTTGCCGGCACTATATCGCCATTGAAATAACAGCACACAAGGTTTTTGCCTGTTTTTTTTGCCTCATAGCAGGCGTCATCGGCAGCTTTCAGAAAGGCCTCCTCATTTTCCAGCTGGCCGGCATCTTTTTGCGTCACAATGCCGATGCTGGCAGTGACCGGCGTGCCCTCAAAATCGATCCCGTCTCCGAAAGCCTCAATCTGCATGCGCAGCCTTTCAGCCAGGATAACTGCCTCCTCAAGATTGGCCTCCGGGACAATAATGCAGAACTCATCCCCCCCATAGCGCACCGGTATATCGGTCGAGCGGCATTGCTTTTCAATAATGCTGCCGACCATGCTGATCAGCATGGTGCCTGCCTGATGACCGAACTCATCGTTAATTGCCTTGAGGTTGTCCAGGTCGATCATTATCAAAGACAGCGGACGATGATAGCGCCTGCTGCGTGCATACTCGGTATGAAGACGCTCTTTAAAATACCGGTAGTTAAAAAGGCTGGTCACATCATCAAGGTTGGTGAGCCGCTGGGCGTTCTTCAGGTTCTGCTCCAGAAGATCTATAACATTTTTCATAGTGAGCAGGTTACAGACTTTCAGAAAGAGCTGAACGCGGGCTTCTTTTTTCGTAAAAGGTTTGCAGACATAGTCCTGCGCTCCGGCTGCAAGAGCCTTTTCAACGCTGTTGAAATCATTCAGTGAGCTGGCAACAATGACGGGAATGTTTTTACAGGCAGGATTTTTCTTAATCCGGTCAAGCACTTCAAAACCCGACAAGTCAGGCATCATAATATCGAGAATAATCAGGTCGATTTTCTTGCTGCGCAAAACAGACAGGGCCTCGTGCCCGCCTTGCGCCTCAATAAAAGCATACCTGCCGTCTTTGAGCGCCGCGCGGAATAATTTACGGGAAACCGCTTCATCATCAACAAGCAGAATTGTATTCACGTGTTGTCATCCCCCTGCACGTTCCAGTTTATCGGGTTATCCG
>CAYNVA010000061.1:0-10017 GCA_964400575.1 uncultured Thermodesulfobacteriota bacterium
CTGGGCTACTGCCCTGATGAAGAGTGGTAAAAAAACAGTTTGCATAATAAAAAAAGAGCTCTGCGGAAACCACAGAGCTCTTTTTTTATTATTTGTTTTATTGGTTTAATTTGTTGAGAATACATGTGCTGGGCAGACACGCAGGTCTGCCCCTACGGGTTAACAAGAAGCAATAATCCGCAGGTCGGGTCAAGCCGCTGTGGCGGACAAGACAGAAACGCTCCAAAATTTTTAATGTAGGGGCGGGCTTTATGCCCGCCCTCGGGAGGAAATAAACCCTTCCCCTACGAAAAAAGAAACCACCACAATGAATCAATAAAACTAATTTAACCAATTCAACAGCTGGTAGGGTGCGCTGTGCGCACCGGCACTGCTGCCAACTGCGGATGGCCATGGTTGACTTCCGGGCCGGAAAAAGCTATAATCTGACTAGAATTAAGGTCAACCTTAATAGAGGTTACTATGCGAACGCTTTCATTATCAGAAGCAAAAATGAAATTAAGCGAGCTTGTTCAGTCGGTTCATGAAACCGAGGAAGAAGTGATGATTACCAAAAACGGCTCACCTGCGGCCGTGCTGATAAGCCCTGAAGAATTTGAGAGCTGGCGCGAAACACTGAGCATCACGGCGGATCCCGCCTTTATGGATGAAATCCGCACCGGCCTTGCCGGGCTGCAGAAAACAAAAAAGCTCTATACGCTCAAAGAGCTGTTCGACCGGCCATGACAGCCTCTCCTTTGGCATATCGCCTCAAGCTTACGGAGCAAACCGCCGCGCTCATCCGGAGTCTGCATCCTGATATAAAAAAGAAAATTCGTGCGGGAATTGAAGCCATTATTCACAACCCGCAGCGAGGCAAGCAGCTCAGGCAGGAGCTTTCAGGCCTGTGCAGCTTCAGGGTTGGCAAATTCAGAATCGTCTATCGCATATCATCCAAAACGGTAATCGAACTGGTTGCTGTCGGTCCCCGCAAAATAATTTATGAAGAGACGTACAAGCTCCTCATGCGCGAAAAATAGTTTGTCAGTTCGGGTTGAGCGGGGAAAACGAGAATGTCTCAATACGTTACACACTACGGCCCAATTTTACAGCATGCCCATTCCAAAGCGATTTCCTGTCAATTCATGCCCTGGCTGATTGCACGTACCACTTTCAATTTGACATGAGCTGATTTTTAACCTGCCGACCTGATGAAGAGTGGTAAGCACAAACGTTTATATAATTTCGAAGCGCTCTGCAGTTTCCGCAGAGCGCTTCATTCTTTATTGTTCATTAAAATGTGCAGTGTAAGGAGGGGATTCTGCGCCTTCACACTGGTAGGTATTCTATTGCCTGTTGCCCCCAAAACGTAATTCCATGCGCTATCCTTTGCCTGTTTTGGTGTCCTGTACACAGACTTTTTATTGCGTTATTGATCACTTGCAATTAAAGTACCGAACAGTATTGGGGGCGCCCCCTTTTATTTTTTAAACAACTAAAAAAACCTCACTTATGATATTGTTGTCTTACGATGCCGGGGGAAGATAAAAACCAGCCAAAGGAGATACGGCTATGGTAATCCCATGGTACGGTTTGGTTTTTTTTATCTGCTATCTAGTCGTCATCTGGTTCATAAACGCTCTGATGATGCGAAGCCTGCGGGGCATAGCGGGGCAGAAGAAACATGCAACATGGCTTGCCCTGTCCAATATCTGTCTTGCCGCAGGAGACACCGTGCTGTTTCTCAGCCTGCTGATCAGCTTCGTGCAGAATGCGGCCCCGTGCGAGTTTTCATTTTTTTATCTGACCCTCTTTTCGTCAATGCCCGGCACGCAGTTTCTGACCGTGCCCGGCGGGATATTCGCCACATCGGTTACCATGTCCCTGTATTATCTTTTTCTGGCGCTGTATGTTCGTGACGGGGTTGAAACCGGCATGACCGGCCTGGCAATGGCTGCTGTATATGTCCTGTGTGCGGCACGGATGCTGCTGCTGCTCTCTCCTGACAATATCTGGCTTGCTTCCTGCCTGCCAGCGAATACGCCCAATTACAGCGCCTGGCTGCGCAATGCGCCATTTTTTGTTTACGGTATGCTTGCCATTCTGGCCCTGGCCCGCGCCACGCGTCGAGCGGGATTTCGTGGCTGGAACCAGCCTTCAGGGTATTGGAAAAATATGACGGTTGTGATAGCCGCTTTGCTGAGCTCCTTCACCTTTTATGGCATTGACATCTTTTTCTCGCACAAGATCGGCGGAATGGGCATATGGATGGCCATGATAGCCAAAACCATCGCCTATATTGTTGCGGCGATTGCCATGTGGCGTGCGGAGTTTAAAAGCGGTCCGGACCGGCCACGAGGTGGATGGGCACAAAACAGGGCACAAAAAAGGGTCACATCTTAAATATTAAATATTGACACATTTGATCTCAGACAATGAAATGAATGTCTAATTTTATTGGGCGGTTCTCGAACCGCCCCTACGAAAAGAACAAACCGCCAGGGCGGACTGGCAGTGAACCAGCAAAACCAATTCAACAAATTCTCCTATGAGGCGGTTGGGCAAAGATCGTTGCCGGGCAAAAGGAAGGCCAATAAGAGACCCTAAAAATCCTCCTTTACATGTTGGATTTTCATGGTAAGCTATGACTATGATTGAACGCAAAGCAACAAAGTCTGCTATTCGGAGGGCCTTGACCCGAAGCCGGGTTGTCCTGCTTCTTGGCCCTCGCCAATGCGGCAAAACAACACTTGCACGCCAATTTGTTCCGTCTGATTCCCTTAACTACTTTGATCTGGAAGATCCTTCAAGCCTGGCCCGCTTAAATGAGCCCATGACGGCTTTGCGAAATCTTAAGGGGATTGTTGTAATTGACGAGATACAACGGCGCCCTGAACTTTTTCCTGTCTTGCGGGTTCTGGCGGATCGTCAACCTCTTACCGCGCGTTTTCTCATTTTAGGAAGCGCTTCCGGGGTATTGCTGCGCCAATCATCCGAATCTCTGGCAGGAAGGCAGGAAACCATCTGTATCGGCGGATTGACTCTCAACGATGTGGGAATCAAACGTCACGAGCAGCACTGGCTGCGTGGAGGGTTCCCGCTTTCTTTTCTGGCAAAGAATGAATCCGACAGCCTGGCATGGCGTAAAAATTTTATTCAAACATTTTTGGAAAGGGATATTCCCCAACTCGGCATTGGTATCGCCGCGCCAGCTCTTTTGCGTTTTTGGTCTATGCTGGCTCATTACTCCGGACAAATCTGGAACGCCGCCGAACCGGCCCGTTCTCTGGGGATCAGTGAAACATCGGTGCGCCGCTATCTGGATGTGCTGGAAGGCGTATTTGTTGTGCGTCAGCTTAAGCCCTGGCACGAAAACCTCAAGAAACGGCAGGTTAAATCACCGAAAATATATGTGCGCGACAGCGGCCTGCTGCACCACATGCTTGGCGTCCGCACGATGTCCGACCTGCTTTTAAATCCGAAGTGCGGAGCGTCATGGGAAGGGTATATCGTGGAAGAGGCTTTGGCTCTTGCCGAGCCGGATGAAACGTTCTTCTGGGCGACTCACTCCGGCGCTGAGCTGGATATGTTCTTGATGAAGGGCAATAAACGCATCGGGATAGAAATAAAACGAGCCGATGCGCCGGCCCTTACACCGTCCATGCGCACAGCCATGAATGATCTTGGCTTGCATAAACTGTTTGTCATTTATCCCGGATCCAAACGTTATTCTCTGGGCCCCAATATTGAAGTGATTCCTGTTGCCGGGTTACCGGACGTGCTGCAGTAAACAACCACAGGCATAGAGCATTTTTGAAAAGTATTCTCAGGTCAGACACGCAAATCTGCCCCTACGGGCTAATAAAAACCAATTGAACCAATAAAACTAATTTAACCAATTAAACAGATTTTCTATGAGCATACTCTGCATAGACTACGGCAGCAAAACCCTTGGTATCGCGGTGAGTGATGATCTGGGGATGATGGGCCACGGCATCGGAACGATACGGCGCAGCACAAAGGCCCTTGACTTTGAGGCCCTGCGCAAGCATATCGACAGATATGGCGTCGACACAATTCTGCTCGGGCTGCCCTGCAATATGGACGGCAGCATCGGGCCTGCGGCGCAGGCCGTGCTCGGCTTTGCCGAAGAGCTGAAAGCAGAACTGGGCCTGCCCGTTGAAACATGGGATGAGCGGCTGAGCTCGTTTGAGGCTGAGGACAGGCTTATCGGCGCTGACATGCGCAGCAAAAAACGCAGAAAAGTCATCGACACAGTGGCGGCAGCCATCATTCTGCAGGGCTATCTGGACCACAAGAAACAGCAGGAGCCGAAGCAGCCATGAAGCGGGCACTTCTGTTTGTCTGTATAATGCTTATTGCAGGGAGCGCACTTGCAAGCCTGCGCTTCTACCTGTACTGCGTGACGCCCCACCGGCCCCGTCAGCCTGCAACCGCCGAGGTGACCATCCCTGAAGGCGCGAGCTTCAGAAAGACGGCAGCGATCCTTGCGCAGCAGGGAGTCATCAGCGACCCGCTGCTGTTTGTCCTTCTTGCCAAAATCAAAAAAGCCGAATACAGCATCAAGGCAGGCCAGTACAGCATCAACCTTCCTGTTGCGCCCCTTGATGTGCTTGACAAACTGGTGCGGGGCGAAGTTACCCTGATTTCGGTCACCATTCCTGAGGGCAGCAACCTGTTCGACATCGCCCGTATACTGGAGCAGGCGGGGCTGAAGCCTGCCGCAGACGTGCTGCGCAAGGCAACTGACGGCGGCTTTGCCCGCAGCATGGGTCTTGAAGATAATGAAACTCTGGAGGGATTTCTTTTTCCCGACACGTACCGGTTCTGCCGGAGCATGCCCCTTGACCAGATGCTGATGCGCATGGCCGTGCGTTTCCGGGATGTGTTTGCCCTTGAGCTCCAGGCATCACCGACCGCGGGCGGGCTTTCGCCCCGCCAGCTTGTGGTGCTTGCGTCGCTGGTGGAGAAGGAAGCCGCTGACCCTTCAGAGCGCCCTGTTATCGCCGGGGTGTTTTATAACCGCCTGAAACTCGGGATGCGCCTTGAGTGCGACCCCACCGTTGCCTATGGCGTAAGGCTCGAAGACCCCTCGTTCACCGGCAGGCTGCGCAAAAAACACCTGCAGGCTGCCAACAGCTATAATACCTACCAGATCAAGGGGCTGCCTGCCGGCCCTATCTGCAATCCGGGTCTTGCATCGCTGCGGGCCGTTCTCAAGCCTGCCTCTGTAGACTATCTCTTCTTTGTCTCGCGCAATAACGGCACGCACCAGTTCTCCCGCACCCTTGAGCAACATAACCGCGCCGTCAACCAGTACCAGAGGTAGGTCTGCGGCGTTGCGTACTACATGTGAATTAGGCGTATAAAATTGAAAGGGTAAAATTTCAGCGTCATTCCGGCTTGCCCGGAATCGTAGAGACAGGTTTGAAACCAATGCTGTCCAAATTAATTTATAAAGTTAAACAAGGGCAATGAGTGCGACTTGGGCATAGGCTTTGGAAATGGATCAGACAACCAAGCCCATAAATCACGGCGGCTAAACAGATTCATGCGAACCAGGGCAACCAGATTGCTCATTGACCAGTTGAAGCGTGATTTTATTTTCATGTACCACAGCAGCAGGTAGGCAATAAGTGCTGTCCAAATTTGAATATGCAGGGCATTTGCCGACGTGCCCACAAAGGTTTTGATTTTCAAGTGCTGCTTGAGGTTTCTAAACAGTATTTCGATCTGCCACCGGTCCTTGTAAATGTCGCTGATGGTAGAGGCCCCAAAGTCAAGGTGATTGGTTAAAAGCAGTATGCTCTCACCGGTTTTCGGGTCAAGGGCTTCAATAAGGCGCAATGGGTAAGGACATTTCCGAGAGCTGTAAGAGTCGGTCAGTTCTATGACCTGATCTTTGAGAATAGAACGGTTTTGGGGTGGCGTTCTGGTTTGCAAAACCCTATAGGCAAGATTGGCTTTAGGTCGTGTGACAAACCAAACGCCCTGTATAATAAGGCTTGAGAACCAGGCAAAGTCCAGAAACCCGCGGTCGAAGGTCAAAATGGTACCGGAGGGCCATGTGCGCTGGCGGGCTATGTTGACCTCGTGAACCTTGCCGGTTGTAATATGGGCATAACAGGGTAGATAGCCGTCATGGTCAAGGGCCATATGCAGCTTTACCGCGCCTTTTGTTTTGACAAATTTGGCCCAGTTGAAAACCGTTGCGCACAGATCAATAACGGAGGCATCAATGCTGAGCAGTTTATTTTTGAACCGGAACTTGTGGCCTTTTTGAAGCGCGGTGCAGCGACTAAGCATCTGATAGAAGACTGTCTGGTAAAGTTGCCAGGGACGATGCGCATTGGCATAGGCAAGGCTTGATCTTTTCATCAGCTTTGTACCCAGATGATAGAGAAATGATTCCTGACTTGCCATGCCGCCGGTGATCTCCCGAAGACTCTGGGCCTTGGCTAGATGGCAGAACAGCATGGCAACAAACTGGTCCCAACAGCCGATTCCTCTGGCATGACGGTCTGCCTTGTGCGCGATAACGGCTGTATCAAATTGATATCTCGGAAACAAATTTAACATTTGACAAAAGATACTATGAAACTTTATCATGGCTTAAACCTCCTGTTTTTGTTGGGTATTCGTGACTTGGTCGTTACGACACCTTACACCAGGAGGTTTTGTTTTTTAAAGCTAATTTAGACAGGATTGGTTTGAAACCTGTCTCTACTAAATATTTAAAATTGGTTGGGTTGAGGTACGAAACCCAACTGTTTTTTCAGGGCTTAACCCAACTACAAAAAAAATGACTTCCCGTTCAGGCACTACTAAAACTTTATCACCTTCGCACCAGCCGTCATGCACTCAAGGATTTCAAGGGCGTTTGAGATAGTACCCACCTTCACATTTTCCCTGATTTTATAAAAATTGAGGCAGGTTCCGCAGATCAGAATTGAAAACCCCTTTTTCTCTAAATCCTGGAGCACTTCCAGCACATATGAGCCGGATGTAGCCAACCTCACTGCTTTGCTAATAAGTATGATTGCGCAGTTTTTATTTTGAAGATTCTGCATGGCTGAAAGAAATCCATTCATAAGAACCTTCCCCAGTTCCATATTCGAACCTATATGATCAGCGTCAAACAGATAGACCACCTTGCCCTGGCAAGGCGGCGCAGCAGCGCAGGATGGGCTTGCTGCTTCCTTCCTGATCAGCAGTTCGAAAATACCTCCCCCCTTGTCGATAACGGTAACTGTGCAGCCCTGCCCCGCTGCAAACCGGGCGACGTTTTCCCGGGCAGTTTCATTATCTACAAGGACCGTCATCTCGCCGTGATTAAAACCATCAAGTGCCTGTTTGGTAAGAACCACTGGCTGCGGGCAGGCAAGCCCTTTGGCATCAATTATTTTTCTCTGCATTATCGCTGTACTCCCTGAATGTTGTAATATTCCTTAATGAGCGGCACATCTCGATTGCAGCACATAACCTGCTCCAGGGCATCGGGAATTTTTTGTATAATTTCGTAAATCTGCGTTGCCGGAGTCGGCCGGGCAAGCATGCCTGCGATTCGGTTTGCCCGGCAGGCCACAGCACAGGCATCGGGTATGGTAGAGCCGTGATGCACAAGCGCAGCCACCATGCCCGTGATGGTATCCCCGGTGCCGCCGATGGGCTCAAGCTCTTCTATAACAGGCTCGCAGATGTTCTCAATAATAAGACCCTGTCGGCAAATATAATCTATACGCCCCTTCACGCAGAGATGCTGCGCCGCATTGCCGAACCCGGAAGTTTTTGCAATCAGCTGCTGAGGGTCCTGCTCAAGCCGTGTAAGAAAGCCGCGCGTATAGGCAGGATGTGAAGCCTTTTCATCTGCGAGAAACGCAAGTTCCCCCAGGTCGGGAAGAAACAGGTCGTAAAACTGCGCCTGGCCACTGGCCTTGGCAACATACATAAAGCCGGCGTCGGCGATAAGAACAGGCTTTGTTTTCATTTTGCGCACTGCCGTGAGCACCTGGTTGTGAAGCCCTATGTCTGGGATGATATAGTGGAGGCAAAGCGTATCAGCATGAGTCTTGGGCAAATGCTTGATCAAATGGCGGTAGAGCTCGCGGCTGCCGGCACGCGTGCCGATATCGCCTCCGAGTACGCACTCGGGCGCAGTGTCGCCAAAAAAATCAGCCGTGGCGCAGACGGCGCCGACCATGGCCGCCGTTCCGCGATTGAGCGGAAAGCTGCGGCCGCCGATGGTGATGGCGGAGCCCTGCAGGTGCGCAGGCCCAAGGGCAAGCGACAGATCCTGATCAGGTATGGTGCCGGCCAGAAGTATCGTTTTCATGCAAGCAGCCTTCGCGCCTCTTCAAAGGCGATTTCGAGAGTATAAGCGCACAGAGTGTAGCCGATCTGGCGGGGTGCTGGAGCCGTATCAAGGGTTTTGCCGATCAGCTCCAGTGCAAGATAGGGCACATCGGAGCAGCCGCCGCCGGATATATTGACGATTTTTTTTGTCTCTTTTTCTACCGTGATTTTCATGTTGGCCGAGCGGACCATCAGATACTGCCCGAAATCCTTTACCGAGCAGATTTCCGTGGGCTGCATCAGCTCTTCAATGACATGGATAACATCGCGAGGCTCGTTGCTGCTTTCTTCAAGCGCGCGCAGTACGCCCATACGCTCGATAATGGGAAACCGGATGGCAAGGTCGCAGCCCGTGCGGTACTGGGGCGGCGGAGCAACGACTTTAATATCAACAAAGGCCGCCTTCTTCAGCGTTGCTTCGGCCTGAATGACATCATTGACACTGTCAAAAATGAGCAGCCCCTTCTCAACTGCCACCTCAGCAGACATGCCGTCTTTTTTTGAGCTGATAAGATTTTTTAGAAAACCCATGAGTCGATTCAGCTATTTTTTTAGTGTCAGTAAAATATCATCACCATCGTTACGCACAGCAACAGCCCAGCCGCAGTTTCCCGCAAGACGGGTGATATTATCACTTGCCGTGTTGGTATCAACAAGTATCTCAAATTCGCCGGAACCTGTTTTATCAATAAAACTCTTCGTCAAAACTACCGGCTGCGGGCAGGAAAGCCCCCGCGCATCTATCCGCTCCATAGTAATCTCCAAATAAATACTTGCATAAAGTTATTGGAGCACGGTCTTCCATGCCCCTGTAAGTCTCTGATTAATCTGCTTCTGAATTCCGGCTCCTGACTTCTGAAATCTTTTATTCTTAAATCTTCTTTCTCATAGTCAGCCCTATGGTTATGCAGGACACAAGGCCTATAGTAACAAAAAGAGGCGTCCACTCCCCTATTCCCTTGGGCGATGCGGCAACGCCAAAGTTGTGCGCAAAAGCGGCACCAGCCAAAAGACCGAAAACGAACACAGCCGCGTCACCATCGCCCTCGCCGCTCATAAAGAGCTGCCTGCCCGGGCAGCCGCCTGCAAGGGTGAAGGCAAGGCCAGCAAGAACCATGCCGGTAAAATTCCAAACAAAGTCGGTATGCGCTATTGGCTGACCAACCATGCCCGGGTTGAATTGCCCAAGAAACAGGTTCCCGACGAAGGCACCTAAAACCAGCCCCAGGACTCCGGCCATCAGATAGAAATCCCGCACCAGAATCACGTCGCGTACCGCCCCGACGGTACAGAACCTGGTACGCTGCGCAAGTATGCCTATTACAAGTCCTGCAGCAAGGCTCAAAAACAACGGCGCATGCATTGAGCCGGGGCCTTCTTTGCTTGAAAATAAAGCCGGCCCTGTTGCCAGTTGCGGCTGCACTATCGCAAGTATGAGCAGCCCGAGCATTACCACAGGCATGATAAGCCCTGCCGACGTATAAGTAGACTGGCTCCTGCCAAGGTTAAAGCCTGCTTTTAAGAACAGTATGCCGATCCAGATGCCGGCCACAAGTCCGGCGATCCCGGCAATGGCATTGGCATCCCCGCCTGCAAGCCGCAGCAGCGCACGCCACGGGCACCCTAAAAACACAAGCGCGCCGATGGCGGCGAAAAATCCGAGCA
>CAYNVA010000062.1:0-4186 GCA_964400575.1 uncultured Thermodesulfobacteriota bacterium
ACCCCCTGCACGTGTCAACAGAAATGCCCGCCAGCGAGGTATTCAGGAAAAAGTCCTTGAAATTTCGAATGATTTGGTGCATGATTGCACGCTACATATATAAAAGACGTTTAAAAATGAGGATAGAAAAAGATGACCGACTCAAAATCCTATGACCTTGCCTCCCTCAAGATAAATCAGCAGTCGCGCAGCCGCACCGACCTGGGCAAGCGTACCAAATTGCTCATTATTGCGGGAGCCGTAGTAGCGGTCGGGCTTGTCGCGCTGCTGCTTTCAGGAAAAAAAACTGTTGTTGAAATATCGCCTGCCCGGTCCGTTAGCGCTTCGGAAGGAGCCTCCCTGCTCAATGCAAGCGGCTATGTAACGCCGCGCCGGCGCGCAACCGTAGCCGGCAAAATCACAGGCCGAGTGCAGGAGCTGCTGGTTGAAGAGGGCATGCATGTGGAGCTGGGCCAGGTGCTGGCAAAAATCGACAGCTCGGATGCCGAGGCGCGTCTCAGGGCGGCCGAGGCCGACCTCGCGGTAGCAAACGCAACCATCGCTGAAATCAAGGTAAACCTTGCTGACGCCGAGCGGTCGCTCAGGCGCATCACCGGCCTGCACAAAAGCGGCGTTGCCAGCAATAATGATTTTGACAAAACGCAGGCCCTCGTCGACGGCCTGAAAGCACGCCTGGCGATGACGCAGGTGCAGATCACGGCTGCACAGGCCCGACGGGAAATGGCTCTCACCGACATTGAAAATTGCATTGTGCGCGCCCCGTTTTCAGGAGTTGCCGTGTCAAAGGATGCCCAGGTCGGTGAAATGGTTTCCCCCATATCCGCCGGCGGCGGATTTACCCGCACGGGTGTTTCCACCATCGTCGACATGCAGTCCCTTGAAATCGAGGTGGATGTCAATGAGTCCTATCTTGCCAAGGTGAGCATCGGGCAGAAGGTCGACGCGACACTTGACGCCTACCCCGACTGGCATATACCCTCAACCGTGCGCACCATCATACCCACAGCCGACCGGCAGAAGGCTACGATTAAAGTGCGTATCGCTTTTGACTCTTTGGACCAGAAAATTCTGCCCGATATGGGCGTAAAGGTGTCGTTCCTGAGCAAAAAAGAAAAAGGCACGGGCAGCATGATCGTCGTGCGGCGCACGGGTGTTCAGGATGAGGATGGACAACAGGCCGTCTATCTCTTCAAAAACGGCCGCACCATACGCCGGCCGGTCAAGACGGGTGAGGTGTTTGAAAACGACATTCAGATAACCGACGGCGTTGCTGCCGACGACAAGATCATTATCAGCAGTTCGCTGCAGCCGCTTCAGGACGGCATGCGGGCGGAGATAAAAAAACAATAGCCTCCTTCCGGGGCATACAACCAGGAGTCGGAATTTAGAAGCCGGCAGGTGCGCAAAGAAGTTTGGAGTAAAAATTCATAATTCAAGATAGAAACATTTCCAGATTTTTAATGTAGGGGCGGGCTTAATGCCCGCCCTCGGGAGGGGATAAACCCCTCCCCTACGGCTGAAAAAATTTTTTTCTAACTGTTAGAAATACGTTTTCCCGGAGGCGCGGTCGTACCGCGCCATCCACCTTGCAAGAAGCCTATGGTTAGCATAGACGCACTGGAAAATTCACAGGGCCTTATTCAGGTCCGCAACCTCGACAAAAAATACGTCCGCGGCGGCCAGGAGATTCACGTACTGCAGGGGCTGAACCTGGATGTGGAGGAAGGCGAGTTTGTGGCGTTCATGGGCCCCAGCGGCTCGGGCAAAACCACGCTTCTGAACCTGCTCGGCGGGCTGGACGTGCCCTCCGCAGGCAGCATCACCGTGGCGGGCGACGAGGTCACGCATATGTCGGGACCGAAGCTCACGACGTGGCGTGCCCGGCATGTGGGCTTCATCTTCCAGATGTACAACCTTATCCCAGTGCTCACGGCTTACCAGAATGTGGAAATGCCGCTGCTGCTCACCAGCCTCTCCCGGACCGACCGCAGAAATCATGTGGAGATGGCCCTGGGGGCGGTTAACCTTACCGATCGCATGTACCATTACCCGCGTCAGCTCTCGGGCGGACAGGAGCAGCGGGTTTCCATAGCCCGCGCCATAGTGGCCGACCCCACGTTTCTGCTGTGCGATGAGCCCACCGGCGACCTTGACCGCTCAAGCGCCGATGAGATACTGAACCTGCTTGAAGAGCTTTCCAAAGCACACCGCAAAACCATTCTCATGGTCACCCATGACCCGCGCGCCGCAGAGCGCGCCGGCACGGTGCTGCATCTTGATAAGGGGGTCCTCATCGAGGGCAAAAAGCTGCAATGATACTGCTCAAGCTTTTCCCCCTGCTGGTAGCAAACCTTCTGCGCAAAAAAACACGCTCGGCCCTGACCCTGGGCTCGTTTGCCGTTGCCCTGTTCCTGTTCAGCCTGCTCGGGACGATCGACAGCTCATTCAACGTGGGCGTGGAGCTGGCCGGCGCGGACCGGCTCATCGTGATGAACAAAATTTCACTCGTTCAGCCCGTGCCCCTGTCCTACCTTGAACGCATTAAGCAGGTGCGGGGGGTCAAGGACGTGACCTACGCCATCTGGTTTGGCGGCATTTATAAGGATGAAAAAAATTTTTTCTCCCAAATCGTCATCGACCACAAGACCTATCTGCAAATGTACCGCGAGTGCGTAGTTCCGCCGGAGCAATGGCGCGCCTTCTGCGCCGACCGCGAAGGCGCCATTGTGGGTAGAAAACTGCTGCGGCGCTTCGGGTGGAAGATCGGCGACCGCATCCCCATACAGGGCGGCATATTCCCCGGCACCTGGGAATTCAATATCAGGGGTATTTACCATGGCACGCGGCCAGAGGATGATGAAACACAGTTCTGGTTCCGGTACGACTATCTTGACGAGCGCCGCGAGCTTGCCAACGGAACCGTGGGCTGGTACATGGTGCGGGTGGACAATCCCAACAATTCGGCCCCTGTGGCCAAGGCCATTGAAGACCAGTTCGCCAACTCGCCGTGCGAACTCAAGGCCGAGTCGGAAAAATCGTTTGCCACAGGGCTTGCCCAGCAGATCGGCAACATCAAGGCCATTATGATCTCGGTGGGCAGCATCGTGTTCTTCACCCTGCTGCTGGTGACAGGCAGCACCATGGCCATGTCCGTGCGCGAGCGCACGGGCGAGCTGGCAGTGCTCAAGACGCTGGGGTTTACCGACCGGGCGGTGATGGGCCTGGTGCTTGCCGAGTCGCTTCTCTACGCCATAGCCGGCGGGCTTTTGGGCATAGCCCTTGCCAAGCTCTACACCTTTGGCGGCGACCCTACCGGCGGATTTCTGCCATCGTTCTATCTCACGCCGGGCAAGATGGCCTACGGCATGGTCTTTGCGCTTGCAGCCGGAATAGCTGCCGGGTGGATCCCTGCCATGCTTGCCATGCAGCTGAAGATCGTGGAAGCGCTGCGGAGAGTGTAAGCGATTTTGGATTTTGGAATGCGGATTTTGGATTGAAAAAATAAACATTAAGGAATTGATGATCTTGCAGGGGCCCGGTCTATAGTGCCCGTGAAATCGGATTATGGATTTCTAAAATGAATCCTTCAATCCCTTAATTTCTGAATAATAAAAACCATGTCCATCCCGATCATATACAACATCCGCAGCGTGCGGGTCCGGTGGGTGTCAACGGCCGTTGCCGTCTTGGGCATCGCGGGTGTCGTGTCGGTTTTTATCGCCATGCTTGCCATGGCCCAGGGGTTTCAGGCGACACTGGTGGCATCAGGCTCTCCCTACAATGTCATCATCCGGCGGGGCGGCGCGACTTCAGAAATGGACAGCGCCCTGAACGTAGAGCAGATCCGCATCGCCGCCGACGCCCCCGATGTGATGCGCGGAAAGAACCGGGTGCCGCTGGTGAGCCCCGAGGTGGTGGTGATCGTCCTGCTGCCGATACGCAATTCGCAGACCACCGCCATGGTGCAGCTGCGCGGCGTTTCGCAGCGGGCCCTTGAGGTGCGCAGCGTGGTGAAGATCGCGCAGGGCCGATTTTTCAAGCCGGGCCTGGCCGAGCTCGTCGTGGGCGCCAATGTCGCAACTGCTTACAAGGATTGTGAACTGGGGGGCCGGCCGTATTTCGGGGGCAGGCAGTGGCATGTTGTGGGGGTGCTGGACGCCCAGGGCAGCGCTTTTGATTCAGAGCT
>CAYNVA010000063.1:0-7848 GCA_964400575.1 uncultured Thermodesulfobacteriota bacterium
CAGCATCAACATAACAGTTGACGTCCGAGAGCAAGAGCACTTTGGCGCTGTTGAGCCCCACCTCGATGACCCGGCCCACAACCCCGTCCGGCGTAATAACGCCGGTATCTTTAGCTATGCCGTCCTTTGATCCCTTATCGACAAGAATCGTTTTGAACCAGCCCGAGGGGTCTCGCCCGATAATTTCTGCGGGCAGCATGGTGTGCTCAAATTTTTTCCGGAAGACAAGCAGATCCCGCAGACGTTTGTTCTCATCGGCCTGTTCCTGCAGGAGCTGGCTGTCTATGGACAGGGTGCTGACGCGCTTTTTCAAAGCGATATTTTCATCATGCAGCCCGACAAGGAAAAAATAGTGATTCCAGGTATTGCTGACGGCGTTAATTCCTTTGTTGGTGATGCTGAGGGGAAACGAAAAGAGCGTCAGGACGATACGGTCAAAAAAAGAGGGTCTTTTTTTCTGTTCTATGCCTTTGGCGAAAAGCGTGAACGCAGCCACCAGGAGCGCAAGGATGAGGAGGGTTTTTTTATTTCTAAGGAAAAATTGCTGCATGTTTGATTAAACATAGAGAGTCGCGGAATCGGCCCGCATGTACGCATCGGGTATGCGCCCCGTTTGGAGTCAAGGCGCAGCCTCTGCCCCCGAAAAAGGAGGTTTAATCAAACGCCACGTCTTTGAGAAGATCAAGTTCATCAAGTGCCTTGCCCGAGCCCATAACCACCGCCGTGAGCGGGCTGTCGGCAATAATGATGGGAAGACCGGTTTCCTCACGAAGCAGCTTGTCGAGATTCCGCAACAGTGCGCCGCCGCCCGCCAGCACGATGCCGCGGTCAACGATATCGGATGCCAGTTCAGGGGGCGTTCGTTCAAGGGCCATTTTTACGGATTCGACTATGGTGTTGACCGGCTCAGCAATGGCTTCCATCACCTCTTCAGAGCTGATTTCGAGAGTTTTGGGTATGCCGGTGACCATATCGCGGCCCTTGACATCGACGGTTTTGATTTCTTTTTCAGGATACGCCGTACCGATCGTTATTTTAATAAGCTCGGCTGTCCGCTCGCCGATGAGCAGATTATATTTACGCTTAATATATTGAACAATGGCCTCGTCCATTTTATCCCCCGCGGTGCGCACCGACAGGCTGTAGACGATGCCGGACAGGGAAATGACGGCTACTTCAGTGGTGCCGCCGCCGATGTCCACGATCATGCTGCCTATGGGCTCGCTCACCGGAAGCCCTGCGCCGATGGCAGCGGCCATCGGTTCTTCAATGAGGTAAATTTCGCGGGCCCCGGCAAGTTCGGCAGACTCCTTGACGGCGCGTTTTTCAACCGGCGTAATGCCGGACGGCACGGATATAATCACCCGCGGCCGAACAAAACTGCTGCGTTTATGAGCGATGCGAATGAAGTATTTCAGCATGGATTCGGTTATATCGAAATCGGCGATGACGCCGTCTTTCATGGGCCGGATTGCCGTGATATTGGCGGGTGTGCGGCCGAGCATCTTTTTTGCCTCGTTGCCCACGGCAAGGATTTTTTTGCCTCCGATATCCTTGCGCACGGCTACCACTGACGGCTCGTTTGCCACGATGCCCTTGCCTTTTACATATACCAGCGTGGAAGCGGTTCCCAGATCAATGGCCAGATCGTTTGACAGCATTCCCCAGAGGCGATCAAAAAACATGTTTTTCTCCCGATAGCAGATAAATAAACATTGACTTAATCAATCAGGGCTAATAGCAGACAAAGCGCGTAAGTGCAAGTAAAATAATAACTCTTGATAAATTCGGGATATTTTATTAGCATATCCTACTTGCACAGCAAAGAGGTAATTGCTTTTTCAATGGTTAACACTGTTTCAGGAGTATAAAATGCTTTCCTATATGCGAGAAAAAGCCGGTTCCTGGATTATCAAGGTGCTGTTTGGCATCATCGTGGTCGTATTTGTCTTTTTTTACGGGTTTTCCGACATGCGCAAGCCGGAGAAAGACACCACCATCGCCAAAGTGGGCAACAGCAAAATCACCATGTCGCACTATCAACTGGCGTATAAGAACACCATAGAAATGTATCGCTCCCTGTATAAGAACCAGTTCAATGAAGAGATGATGGAAAAGCTCGGCCTGAAGCAGAAGGTGCTTGAGGATCTGATCGGCCGGGAGATCCTGCTCCAGGAAGCCGAGCGCCGCGCTATCCGCGTGACCGAGGAAGAAATAAAAAATGCGATAGTGCTCATGCCCATGTTTCAGCAGGACGGCAGCTTTAGCGAAGCCATGTATAAACGAGCCCTCAATTATTACGGCATCACGGCAGCCGATTTCGAGAAGGACAAGGAGCGGGAGTTGATGCTTAAGGCTCTGGAAAACATCGTTACCCGTTCTGCCAAGGTTTCCGACCAGGAACTGCGGGACATGTATAAAATGCAGCAGGAGAAGGTCAAAATCAGCTATCTCTGCTTTGAGCCTGACAAGATTAAAGAGACATTTGCAATTCCTGATGCAGAAATTAAAAACTACTATGATCAGCACAAGGAAGAATTTCGCGAGCCGGAAAAAGTAAAGGTGAAATACATCACCTTTGATCCGGCGAGTTTTGAAAAAACGGTCGAGGTGACGGACAAAGAAATAGCAGAGTATTATGAAACAGACAGCGACCAGTTTTTTGAGCCTAAAAAGGTCAAGGCCCGCCATATTCTTCTGAAATCTGAAAACAAAGAAAAGGACGAGGAGGTATTCAAAAAGGCAGAAGCTCTGGCTGCGCAGGCTTTAAAGGGTGAGGATTTTGAGAGGCTGGCAAAGAAAAACTCCGAAGACAAGACAACAGCTGAAAAGGGGGGCGATTTGGGATATTTCAAAAAAGGCGACATGGTCAAGCCTTTTGAAGAAGCCGCTTTTGCAATGAAGCCCGGAGATATCAGCAAGCCAGTCAAGAGTCAGTTCGGCTGGCACATCATAAAAGTAGAAGATGTAAAGGAGGCCCGCTCCAAGCCCCTGGACGAGGTGAAAGATTCCATTGAGGCGGAACTCCGCAAGGAAAAAGCTCAGCAGGTTGTGGAAAAAGAAGCAAAGCGCGCCTTTAACCGTCTTTTCAAAAGCAGAAACCTTGAAGAGTTCGCCCAGGAAACAGGCATGAAGGTGCAGGAGACGGGCTTTTTTATCTATGGCAAAGCCCCCGAAGACGATCCCGGCAAGGAAAATTTTTCAAAAGAAGTTTTTGCTCTTGCCAAGGGAGAGCTGTCGCCCACGTTTGCCGTGGGGCAGAAATATTATATTGTGCGGCTGGAAGACAAGCGGGAAACCCAGATTGCACCGCCCGATGAGGTGAAGACGGCTATTACAGCAGAAATTGAGACAGAAAAAAAGCTTGCAGCAGCAAAGGTCAACGCAGAAAAGCTGCTTATGGATCTTGTCCAGGGTAAACAGCAGTGGGAAGAGGCTGCCCAAAAAGCCGGGCTTGAAATCAAGGAGGCCGACGTGCAGGCTATCGGCGAGTACATTCAGGGGATCGGCCAGGCTAAGGAGATACGGGAGGCGGCTTTCAGCCTGGATCAGACAAAGCCGTACGGCCCCTCCCCGTACCGGGTGGAGAAGGGCATTATCATTATAAAACTGCGAGAACGGGTAGCACCCTCTGATGCCGATTTTGCAAAGGAGAAAGACCGCATGGCCCAGACATTGCTGCAGACCAAGCAGCGGGAGCTTTTCGAGCAGTTCCTGCAGGGTCTGAAGGCAAAGGCAAACACCTGGGTTGACAAGAAATTTTCCGCGACCCTCTAGCAGATGATGACGCAATCGCGCGCCGACCGGCAGGGTGAAATAAAGATCGATAAGGAAGGCAACTGGTTTTTCAACAGCGCCCCCATCATTCACAAACAGATTATAGATCTTTTTGCTGCCAGTATCGAGCATGATGGGAAAGGCGGCTACCAGCTGCATATCGGTGCCGAAACCAGCCCGATTGTTGTTGAAGACACGCCGTATGTGGTGACACACATTGATCTTGAGCAGGGCGCTGACGGCAGGAGTTTTTTTTTGATTCGCCTCAATGATGGCAGCCGCGAGCAGCTCTGCTTTGAAACCTTTTATCTTGGCGCCGACAATATCCCGTACTGCACCGTGAAGCAGGGGCGGTTTCCCGCCCGATTCCTGCGGGTGCCGTATTATGATCTGGCCCGGCACATCGAGCAGGAGGGCGAAGACCGTTTCTGCATTATGCTCAACGGAACAAAACAGTATATAGTACACCGCCAATAAAAAAAGCCGCTGAGGTCTTCAGCGGCTTTTTTATTAAGAAATCCGTGTCGCTGTTCAGTTGCCGGCCGGTATTTCAGCAACTTTGGTCATCAGGCGTTTTACCAGTGTTTTTATAAATGGCAGCTGATCGTAGGTGTGCCCGATTGAGATACCGCGCACCTGCGGTTTGAGCACAAGGCCGCCATGGTCGAGATTGGGCAGCAGCAGGAATTCGACCGAATCGTGGGGCAGTATGGTCGAGTAGGTGTCCACCATGCCGTCATTGAGAATGCCCTCTGTTCGCCATAATTTTTTACTGAAATCAACAAGAATATTGGGCTGTACGAAAATTTCCGGCAGAAGCCGCGGCACATAACAGCCTACGGCGATGACGGCTTTTTCTCCGGCGATTCTATCAATGGCATCTTTGATGGGGGTTCCGGTCTTGGCAGCGGCTGAATTTTTGTCCTTTAGATAGTAGTTGCCGCGGTAGCGGTTGCTGCGCAGGACAAAATGATAGATTTTATTGCGCGTGGCATTGTCGCTTTCAAATTCCTCCGTGCTATAGTTGTTCAGCACCCGGTTGATATAGTATTCCAGCGCGTCATCGGTCTGGAGGTTCTGCGCTTTTGCAATATCGCGCAGCGGTCCTTCGGCGCTGTGCAGCCCCTGCACAAAGGTATTGATAAGCGCGACGGCCTTGATTTTTTTAAATATGCGCTCCTTTTTCTCCGCCGACCATGTGCGCACGGGAGTATCGGCAAAGAGCCTGTCTTCGGGCGTGCCCGGCACATGAGCCCCGGCAAGCTCCATGAGAAAGTCCGTTACATTGAGGCCGCCGAAACTGTGACCCATGAGAATGTAGTCTTTGCTGGCATTGTCGCTCATTCCCGCCTCGATTGCGTCGATGGTGTTTGCCAGCAGGGCCACCTTGTCGGCGCGGTCTCCCACATATCTCGGGCTGTTGGTTTTTGAAAACTGCAGGCGCGTGAAAGCGATATCGTTTGAGCCGAAAAACAGTTCATACTCGATATAGGCGTCCATGTATTTGTCGTAATAGTTTTCAACGCCGTCCATGTAGTCTGGGCAGACCTCTTTTTCAACGGAGCTTCTAATTTCGGCCCCCAGAACCGGGTAGCGCGCATAAAAGGCTTCGAGGTCTTCGGATTCCCCCCCTTCGCATTGCGTCACCAGTTCGCTGAAGAAGTCATAGTCGCCGCCCGGCAGCATGATCACATGGTATGTGCGCAGCTCTTCTATGGCTTTGTAGTCAAACAGGAAATCGGGCGCGGCAAAGTCCGTGGTGCAGGACGCGTGGGTGCGTCCGCCGGCATTGCAGCCCATGAATTTTTTGAATGTCGAGCTTATCTTGGTGCAGGTCATGTCATAGGCGTCTTTTTTGTCCTTTCCGATTTTCCCGAAATCCGCGGACCAAGTGTTCCGCGGCGCAGTAAGCACAAGGCCAAGGCAGATGGCGAAAAACAGGCAGCGAGTTGATTTCATGGATTCTCCTTCATGGTTTGGCAGCGCTTTCTTTATTTGACAGAAAAGATTTTAATAGTCAAGAGTCAAGCAAAAGCGCCTGCGCTTCCCGGCCCCGCATGACCCCGTATTTCATTGACACCTCCACCTGCCTTTTTATATAGTCGCTTACGCGATGCGCCAGATATTCATGTGCGCGCGCGCCGGAAAAAGGGATTGGCTAAACCCCTTACGGCTCAGAGCATATGTCTATTGCTTTTGCCTCTGGCCCGAGCAACACCCATAGCGGAAAAGTCTTATGAAGGTTCTGGTAACGGGAGCGACCGGTTTTTTGGGACGGCAGCTGGTTGAGCAGCTGGTAGCGCGCGGGGATGATGTGACCGGGCTGGTCTGGCCGGCAGCTGCATGCCCGTCTTTGCAGGGCCGGCCTGTGCGGCTTCTTGTGGGAGATATACGGGATTTTGATGCGGTTACAAAAGCCGTGCAGGGTCAGGACGTGGTGTATCACTGCGCCGGCAAGGTTGATGACTGGGGTCCGCGGGACGAGTATTATACGGTCAATGTGGAGGGAACCCGCACGATGCTGGAGGCAAGCCGCGCAGCAGGCGTCAAGCACTTTATACATATCAGTTCTCTGGTTGTGGTGGGGTTGCCGAAAAAAAACCCCATTGATGAAACAGCCCCCTATACAAACAACCCGGCTAACTTCTACATGGAGACAAAACTTGTCTCTGAAAAAATGGTGCTTGAATACGGCACGATACATGGCCTTGCTGTGACCATTATCCGGCCGGGCATTCTCTGGGGACCCGGAGACACCACCATGCTGCCGCGCATGGAGCGGCTGGCGAAAAGGAGGCTGCTTGTTCCTATAGGTGGAGGAGGCAATACACTCTGCCTTACCCATGTGGCCAACCTGGTTGATGCCCTGCTGCTTGCAGCACAGTCTGAAAAAGCCCATGGTCAGGTGTACCATATAACCGACACGGAAAGTGTTTCCTCCGGACAATATTTCAGGGCACTGGCCTGCGCAATCGGCTTCAGGCAGCCCCCGATTTCAATTCCTTATCCCGTGGTATATGCCGCAGCTTTTTTTTTAGAGCTGGGAGCGGCAGCGCTGAGAGCAGCAGGCATTGCTGTGCCGCCCCTGCTCACACGATACGGTATTGCTCTGTGGAGCTCTACCATGATTGCTCCGCCGACAAAAGCCCAGCAGCAGCTTGGCTACCGGCAGCACGTTTTTTTTAAAGAAGGCATGAAGAATCTGGCGGCAGAGTATGCGCACAAAAAATGATTGGGGCCGGCAGCAACTAAACCGAGGCTGTTTATTAACCACAAAAACCCGAACCCCGCCATGGCGCAACCACCAGCAGTTTTGATAACCGGCGCATCATCGGGCATTGGCAAAGCCTGTGCCCTTTATTTAGACGGGGCGGGGTTTCGCGTTATTGCCGGCGTCAGGAAACAGAGCGATGCCGATGCCCTGCGGCAGGAAGCCTCATCCAGACTAGCCACTGTTTTTATTGATGTTACCGATATGGCCTCAGTCGAGGCTGCAGCCATCGAGATCGCAGGCTTGACCGGTAATGAGCTGTACGGAGTTGTCAACAATGCGGGCATTGCTTTGGGCGGTCCCTTGGAAATGCTGCCGGTTGAGGATATGCAGAGGGTGTTGAACGTCAACATTGCCGGCATGCTTGCCGTTACGCGGGCTTTTCTGCCCCTGCTGCGGCAAAGCCGCGGCAGAGTCATTAACATGGGATCCAGCTCCGGGATTCTGGCGCTACCGGCCCTGTCAGTCTATGCGGCATCCAAGTTTGCGGTAAAAGCGCTGTCTGACTCCCTGCGGGTTGAGCTGCGGCCTTTCGGCATAGCGGTCAGTATTCTGGAGACAGGTAATGTTGAAACTCCTATTTGGGAGAAGAGCATCGACTTTTCCAGCAAACTGCTTGCCCAGGCAAAGCCCGACATAATGAGGCTGTATGCTCCGCTTATAGATTTCAGCCTGTGGGTTGCTCATAGGTTTCCGAAAATTCCCGCTCGCAAGGTTGCCAGAACCATAGAGAGAATTTTGCGGGCACCACATCCCCGGCCCTATTACCTTATCGGAGCAGATGCCCGCCTGTTCAAGGT
>CAYNVA010000064.1:0-2283 GCA_964400575.1 uncultured Thermodesulfobacteriota bacterium
AGGCCGACAATATAATCCTGCCCCTTCTTATTGGGCTCTTTTACATGCCGCTCACCGGGTCCGTGGCATGCCTCACACTGAACACCCTGCCTGCCCGGCGCAGGATAACCGCCGGAGCTGCCCGAGCCTGTGGTGAAACGGAATTTTTTATCGGGCGAAGCCGCTGCTGCGGCCGGCGTTTGCCCGGCTGCGGCATGGGCGGTTGCGGACCACTGAGCATACTCCTGCTCATGACATTTTTTACACGACAGCGCGCCAACATACGAAGCCGGGTTGCCGAAAAGGTCCTTTTTGCGCTTGTGCTCACTGAGCAGTTTAACGCGCTGCTCCCGGCTCATGCCGGCAACCCTGGGCGCGTTGCCGTGCAGTATTTTGGGGTAGCGGCGCGCAAAGTTGAAATTAAGCGATTCCTTTTCCGTATGGCATGACAGGCACAGGGCCTTCCACTGATCAGCAGTTTTCTTCTGCGGCTTTGTGCCGGTAAACGCCGAGCAGGCCTCATAGCCCGGACCGTGGCATGTTTCGCACTGCACGCCTTCCAGCGTCCGGGCATCCTTTTTGTCATCAATAGCGTAGCCGCCGGGCTTGCCCCACCCCGTGACATGGCAGCTTACACAGGCAGGGTCATCCTCCTTGCCTTTGCGCTGCAGCGATTTGAACGCATAGGGGTGCCCGGTAAGACTCCACTGTATATGCTGCTTCTCGTGACAGACCTGGCAGCGATCCTGGCCAGAATATGCTTTGGGATTCAAAAGCGGCTTAGTGGGCAGGCCGCACAGTTTGCGCAGCTCCATAAGGTACATATCGCGCATCAGGTCGGAAAAGCCGGTATGCTTTGCGACGATGCGGCCTGTGCGGTCGATAATATACCCCATAGGCACGACGCCGACAAAAGATGGAAACAGCGAGGCGATACCGTTGTCCGTATCCAGCAGGACCGGGAAGGCAAAGCCCTGCTCTTTGATGTATTTTGCAGTAACCTCCCGGGTATGCCGGCTTACGGCGACAAGAGAAAACTTATCCTTCAATTCCTGCCCCGTCAGCAGGCTGTTGAGAAACACAAGCTCTTCACGGCAATGGCCGCATGTGGGAGAAAAGAAAATCAGTATGACAGGCTTTTTTTCATAAAACCGCCTGATGTTTATCGTCGTGTTGTCCATTGCCACAGCCTCGAAAAAAGGCACCTGCGGCATGTCGCCGAGAACAGGCTCGTCAGCGGGAATAAAGCCGATCTTTATGATGCGGTTGACATACATGCGCAGTGCCTGACCCAGATTGCTCTGCTGCGGGATGGTTCCGGCAGGCAGGCTGCCCATGAGCTCGCCCTGCTTGCCGAACAGAAACAGTGAAAGATCTCCTATGGGATTCAAGCTTTTAGCGATATCTTCCTTGCTTTGAATCAGCAGGGGGAAAGCAGCGCCATACTGCTGATTGAATTTCAACACCTGCTCAGTGCGGTTGTCATTGCTATTGATGCCCAGCACTTCAAAATTATACTCACCTCTGATGCGATACATGTCCTGCAGGAACTGAACCGCCACGCCTGAGCGGGGATTGTCGATAGAGTAGGCAAGAACCATGAGCGACTTGCCCTTAAAGCGCTCCGGATTAAAGGTTGTAGGAACAGGCTGCCGCGCAGCTTTTTGCCTCATGGCGGGATTTGCATAGGGCTGTGCGTCTACAGGGTTCACTGATGGAACAAGCAGCCACAAAAGCGCCGCTGCGATAATAGTGTTTCTCATGAGCACCTATCCTTAACAGTGTAATTTCATAACACTATAAAATATTTATGCTGTTTTTGTCAAGCGGGCCTGATGTTCCGGACGCTCCAGGCTGCTCACTGAATCCTTGACTGAAATCGGGGCAAAGGCAGCGGCGCGTTGCCGCGTACCGCTTTCTAACCGGCAGAGTCAGGGGTATATACATTGTGGAGGATTTGTACTTGTAAAAACAGTTTTAAACCAGTCTCTACAGAAAAATGGTGCTCTGTCAGGAGGGGCAAAGGCAATGCATCCCCCCGGTCGTAGAGACAATTCATAAATTGTCTCTACTGTGGAGGCCCCTGCTTCGGTGATTGCAAATAAGGCTTTTTTGAGATATACCATGAAACATGCTGACGGGCACCTTCCTCACGGCTTCAGGCAGGAATGTGTCCGTTTTATTCCAGGCTGACTATAAAAACTGCAAACACTTTCTGAAAGGCGGAGTCATCATGCACCACAGCGATATCAACACTCTTCTGATTGAACTGCTGCAGCTTCGCAAGCCGCCGGTAGCAGTGAA
>CAYNVA010000065.1:0-4150 GCA_964400575.1 uncultured Thermodesulfobacteriota bacterium
GGCAAGGCCCACCTGCTCAAAGCCAACAAGGATGCATTTCAGGCGGGCTATGATTTTGTGAAAAAGGAGCAGAAAAAATGCTGAAGCAGATTTCCGTGGTGCTGAAAAACGTGCCGGGTCAGCTTGCCGATTTAAGTGTGCTGCTGGGCAAGGAAGGCGTCAATATCCGGGCAATATCGGTTGCCGACACCTCCGAGGTGAGCACGGTGCGCATTGTGGTTGATGAGCCTGCAAAGGCCTTAAATATTTTAAAGGGCCACAAGTTTCAGGTCTATGAAAACGAAGTGCTGGCCGTGGAGACGCCCGACCATCCCGGCGGGCTCACTGCCGTTGTGAAGCCCCTGAAAGAGGCCAAAATCAATGTGCACTATCTGTATCCGTTTCTTGGCCGCGCCAGCGACCAGGCTATTGTGATTCTGGTAGTTGATAAAATAAAAGAAGCCGAGAAAGTCCTCAAGCGCAACTGGGTGCATACGTTCGGCAGGGAAATCTACAATCTTTAATACGGGTACAACTATCATGTCCGACCATTTCTGCGACAAATGCGGCGAATACCTGCCCGAGGGCAGCCTCAAATATTCGGTTCATATCCAGATCATTTCCGATTTTGACGGCGTTATCCTGTGCGAAACCGACGACCCCGAGATGGAGGCCCAGGAGATGCTGGATGCAGCCGAGGACATGGACGAGCAGGAGCTCGAGGACGAAGTGTATCAGGAGCTTTCGTTTGTGCTGTGCAGCCGGTGCCGCAGGCGTTTTGCCCGCGACCCGTTCAGCCGCGGAGCCCGCACGTACCGCACGACGAAAAACTTTGAGCGTATCTTTCACTGATCCGACCGGAAAGCAGGTGCCTAGGACGTGAATCTGAATCCCCTTGACTGGGTTCTCATCTCCATAGCGGTTTTTTTTGCTCTCAAGGGCATCATTAAGGGCGCGGTTCGCGAAGTGTTTTCTCTGGCAGCGATGCTTTCGGCCAGCTTTGTCGCCTTCTGGTATTACCCTCTGGTTCTCCCCTACATTCAGCCCCATATTGCCGCAAAATGGGGGCAGCTTTCCATGGCCTGCCTCTGTATATTCCTGGTCGTCTGGATTGCGGTAAATCTTGTCGGCTTTTTTATTGAAAAATTCTTAAAACTTATTTGGCTGGGTTTTTTCGACCATACCGCGGGGCTTGCGGTGGGGGCGGCAAAGGCATATCTTCTTGCCTGCGTGCTGGTGGTCGCGCTGATGCTGGTGCCGCTCGGACATGAAGCGCTCAAGGACTCCCAACTTACCCTCTATACTATACCCCTTATAACCCGGGCTCTGCCGTATTTCCCCGAAGGGCTGCGCAAAATGATCAAGGACAACTGGGCGGTCAGCAGAAGCGCTCTGCAGGCAGAGCGGGCTGCCAAATAGCTTGACCGACGTATGGTTCTTCTATAGAATACAATGACATTTTTAACCTGCCGCGCATCTGGATTGAGCGCGGTCTTTCTTTTGAGGCAGTGGTGGACAGCATAGGATACGGCAATTTAGGCAAAACGCTTGAGTACAAGGCATATGCTCAGGGCGGACGGGAGGCCATTGTCTATGAAGACGCCGAGGGCAAAATATGCAGCTACAGCTATGCCCAGTTCAATGACCGGGCAAACCGCTACGCAAATCTTTTTTCCGGCAAGGGCATCAAAAAGGGCGACAAGGTCGTGGTGCATCTGCGCAACTGCCCCGAGTATCTGTTTGCCTGGTTTGGCCTGGCCAAAATAGGCGCTGTCATGGTGCCGACCAATGTGCTTTCAACGCCCCCGGAAATGGAGCATTTCATCAATTACTCTGATGCCGTTGCCGTGGTGACCCAGCCCGACTATCTGGGCCTCATACGCGAGGTGCTGCCCACATGCCAGAACCTGCGGGAGCTGTTTCTTGCACGCACTTCGACAAGCTACCCCAACCGCGAGCTTTTCCCCGACGTGGTTCTGCTTGACGAAATGATGGGAGATGTATCGGCCTATCCGCCAGAAACAGCCCTGTCCCCAGATGATGATGTGCTCATCATTTTTTCCTCAAGCACCAATGCCCAGTACAGCGCCGTAGAGCTCACCCATGCCAATGCTGTGTTTGCCGGCATTTTCGGCGCGCAGCTCTTCAAGATGACCCCTGAAGACCGCGATTTTATGGTCCTGCCCCTGTTCCATGTGAACGGGCTTTTCATTTCGGCCATGCCGACAATCACCGCCGGGGCCGCCATCATCATGACCGAGCAGTTCAGCGCCTCCCGCTACATGGAACAGGTGCGCCGTCATGGTGTGACCACGGCAAGCCTTGTGGGCGCCACCGTGCGCATGGTTCTCAATCAGCCTGCCCATGAACTTGACGGAAAAAATAATTTGCGCCTCATCAAATTCGCCATCCCCGTCTCCGATGAGGAATGGCAGATGTTTGAAACCCGGTTCAATGTGCGCCTGTGCGACCTCTGGGGCCTCACCGAGACCCTGGGCGCAACCACGATCAACCCCCTTGACGGCAAGCTCAAACGCAACTGCGTGGGTCTGCCGCGCTTGGGCAACGAGGTAAAGATCGTTGATGAAAGCGGCACTGAGGCGCCGGTCAATACGCCGGGCGAGATGGTGGTCAGGGGAGTTCCGGGCCGCACCATCATGAAGGGCTATTATAAGGAGCCTGCGGCCACGGCCAATATTATCCGCGACGGCTGGGTGTTCACGGGCGACCGCGGGTACATGGACGAGGAGGGCTATTTTCATTTCCTTGACAGGATCAAAAATGTTATCAAGCGCGCCGGAGAAAACATCGCAGCCCCTGAGGTTGAAAAGGTGATTGCCGGCCATCACAAGGTCAAGGACGTGGTGGTGATTGCAGCACCTGATCCCATCCGCGATGAAGCCATGACCGCATTCATTGTTGTGAAGGATGGCCAGACCTGCACCGAGGAAGAAATTATAACCTGGTGCTCCCAGCGCCTTGCAAAATTTAAAATCCCCAGCTTCATCAAATTTCGCGGCAGCCTGCCCCGTGACGGCGCGGGCGCAGTCGCTAAAGATATTCTCAAGCGTGAAATCACAACGCAGTAGAGCATGTGCCCTGCGGACAGTTTCAGGTAAACGACTAACTTGAAAGGAGAACGACTATGTCAAAGTTTCAGCAAATGCCCGTGCCACCCTATCCCGGCGAACGCGATCCGGGCAAGGAAAGTCTGGTAAAAGTTGCCGCCCTGCAGATGGAGCCCCATATCGGCGATAAGGATTACAATATGGCCGAAACCCTGAAAATCATCGACAAAGCAGGCAAAATGGGGGCAAAGCTCATGGTGCTGCCCGAGCTGTGCAACACGGGCTATATATTTAATTCCCGCGAAGAAGCTTTCGCACTGTCGGAAGAAGTGCCCGAAGGCCCGTGTACGGAAGAGTGGATCAAGAAGGCCAAGGAGTACAATGCCTATATCTGTGCAGGCATCACTGAGCGCGAGGGCAATCTGCTGTACAACAGCGTCGTGGTGGTCGGCCCTGACGGCTATATCGGCACCTACCGCAAGATGCATCTCTGGAACGAGGAGAAGCTGTGGTTTGAGCCCGGCAATCTCGGCTTCCCGGTTTTTGACCTGCCCTTCGGCAAAATCGGCTGCCGCATATGCTATGATGTCTGGTTTCCCGAAACAACGCGCATCCTGGCCGCACAGGGCGCCGACATCATCTGCGACTCCACCAACTGGGTCGTTGTCGATCCGCTCCAGACCAAGGAGAAGCCAACCGCTGCAACATCGGCCGCCCAGATGTCGCTCATGAACTCCGTGTACAGCATCTGCGCCGACCGCGTGGGCGCCGAGCGCGGCTGCACCTATATCGGCAACAGCTGCATCACCGATCCGGGCGGCGGCTTTGTAGCAGGCCCTGCTGATCCAGATAAGCCAGAAGTCGTTATGGCAGAGATCAATGTGGTGGGCGCGCGCTTCCGTCACTGGTCAGCATTCAACAATCCTCATACCGACCGCCGCCTTGACTGGTATGATGAGCTTCTGGGCTACTGCCCTGATGAAGAGTGGTAAAAAAACAGTTTGCATAATAAAAAAAGAGCTCTGCGGAAACCACAGAGCTCTTTTTTTATTATTTGTTTTATTGGTTTAATTTGTTGAGAATACATGTGCTGGGCAGACACG
>CAYNVA010000066.1:0-2805 GCA_964400575.1 uncultured Thermodesulfobacteriota bacterium
GAGGACAGCCACCACCGTCCGCTGTTTTCAATGGCGGTCGGAACCCTGCTGACGATTACCCCGCATCACCATCACGTAGAGCTTGCCGATGAAATCTGGGGCGATAGTATCAACTACGATGGCGACTACGACCTTGTCGGAATAACCGTTCGAACCCTGAACGCAAACCGCGCGTACGACATAGCCGATGCATTTCTGCGGCGGGGAAAAACAGTTATTCTGGGCGGGGCGCATCCTTCGCTCAACTATGAAGAGGCGCTGCGGCACAGCAGTTCTGTTGTGTGCGGTGAGGCTGAAAACCTCTGGGCCACTGTGTTAATGGATGTTGCGCAGGGCACACTGCAGAAGCGCTACAATGCAAAGGATTTTCCGGCGGTCACGGACCTGCCCGGGCTTGACTATGAACGCATTTTTGCCGCAAGCAAGCGCGAACAGGTTGATGTCCGCAAACCTATCCCGATTTTTTTAAGCCGCGGCTGTCCCTATGAGTGTTCGTTCTGCTGCACACCGGATCTGACCGGAAATCTCTACCGGATTCAGTCCCCCCGGGCAATGAAACAGCAAATTGAAGAGGCCCGGCGTGTCTGGTTTAGAAAGACATGGCACGGCAAAATGCCATGGTTCCAGTTCTGTGATGAAAACATTGCGGTAAACAAAGAAAAGACCTGGGAGATCCTTGAGGCAATCATCCCGTGCAGGATACTCTTCAGCACCTATTGCAGCCTAAACCTGCTTGAGGATCCCAAAACCGTCAGGCTGCTGGTTCAGGCAGGCTGCATAATGGTGCTGGTGGGGTTCGAGTCCTTAAACGAAGCCGCGCAGAAGTATTACGGTAAGGACGGCGTGAACAGAATAGAGAAGTTTAAATGGACCATCGAGCAGTGCCGGAAGTACGGACTCTGCGTCCAGGCCAATTTTCTGGCCAACCCTGCAATCGATACCTATGAAGATATGGACAAGGTGCTGCAATTTGTTCGTGACACGGCAGTAGTAATGCCCACCTATGCCCTTATAACCCCATTTCCCGGCACGCAGCTGTATAAAAAATACAAGGCCGAAAACCGCATGGCAGATGAGGATTGGGACAAGTACACCTGTCAAAATCTGGTTGTCAAGTCTGAAAAATACCCTTCCCGGGAATACCATATGAGCTATATGAGGTGTTTTGCCGCCATGTACGCCTGGTCAGATATTATCAACCGCGTGCTGCGGAATCCCTGGAAGGTGCTTACGTTCTATACCAGCCTGCGCTTCAGGCAATGGTGTCAGGATTACCTGAGAAGCCTGCGGGAGGGTAAATGGGAACAGGGTCTGCCCGCAAATGTCCTGCGAAACATGCCAAAAAAATAATTGATAGGAACTTGCTTTGAGATGGGGCAAATATAGGACGAGGGCGATTGTGTGTCAATGTAAATATGGGCGCAAGATGTGGGATGGAGTTTTGGGGGCGGCCTTTGATGCTGGTATTAAACATCTTGCAGCGCGGCGGGCGGTCTGCTATGTGGTGTTATGTCAACCGGCAAGGCTGCTTTTGTGCGCACCCCGCACGATCTTGCCTGATTTCTCAAATTAAATATAGGCTTCAAAAGGGTAATCGGGATCGGCGTTGTCATATGTGGGGATTGATTGTAAGGGCGTATAGCCATACGCCCCTACGACCTTGAACTTTGAACCCAAGGGCAGGAACGGGGGCCTGCCCCTACTCCAAACTGTCTTTATGCCTTCGCTCCGAACTCCGGTCTTTGGGCAGACACGCAGGTCTGCCCCTACAGAATTTTTTTCAATCTTGTCCGCCGCAGCGGATTGAATCTCTTTACTCCGAACTTCTTTCCGCACCTTCTGTCTTCCGACCTCTGACTTCTGACCTCCGTCCTCCGACTTCTGACCTCTGACCTCCGTCCTCCGACCTCCGCCTTCCGTCCTCCGCCTTTCAGCCGGAAAGCCGCTGGTCAAGCAGGTCTTTCAGAGCAGCATTTGATGCGGGGAAATAGCCGAAAGATTTATTCCACGAGAGTTCATTTTCCATGCAGAAGTAAACAAATACCCCGGGCAGCAGGTCTTGAAACCAACCGGCCATCTTTGTAAACATCTCGATCCTGATCTCCTGCAGGTAGCGCATTTTGCCGTCAAAGCCGGGCACGAACTCGCCTGTGTATATGCGCGTGGACGGAAAGCGGCGGCGGGCTGTGCCTTTCAGCTGCGGCATGAACCGCAGGGCACCGATGCTCACCCAGGCAATTGACTCGGGCGGGATATTTTCAGCCATAAGCTCCACCACGGCCCGGTAGCCCTGCTCCCAGCCCTCGTGATAAATCATCGGGTCAAAATGAAACCCGACCCGGTAGCCCTTTTCTATGACTTTTCTGGCTGCCGCTATGCGCTCGTCAAGACCGGACGCGCCATGCTCTTCAGCAGCAACGATGCCCGCGGTGTTCAGAGACCAGGAAATGACATATGACCCGCCGTGATCGAGCTTGAGCAGCGGCTCTATGAGCACGGTTTTGGTCTTGAGCTCCAGCACAAGGCCGGGCCGCGATCGGAAAAACGGCAGAATGAACGAGGCAAAATCAGTGAGATGCTCAAGTGCCATACTGTCCATGAACTCGCCCGTGCCGATGCGCCTGATAGCGCCGCTCAAAACCTCCGGGGCCGATTCAAGCTCATCCAGCATATCCTGCTGATTGGCATACAGCGTGATAAGAGGATTATTCAGATAGGCCTGCAGCACGCAGTACGTGCAGTCAAGAGGGCAGCCCGCGCCCGGCGTCAAAACCGCATAGCCGCAGCAGCGGTAGTTTCGCGTGC
>CAYNVA010000067.1:0-1970 GCA_964400575.1 uncultured Thermodesulfobacteriota bacterium
ATGGTTATAGATGCAATTGACGGCAACCCGGTGGCGGACTTTGCCGATTTCGCCGCAAAGATAGAGAAGGCAGGCGGCCCGTATGTGGTGCTTGAGAATTATGACAATTGCGAACGCATTGTGCTTGACCGGCAGCAGGCGCTGCTTACCCATGAGGATATTCTTAAAACCTATCATATACCAGGCGACAGGGCCGTTAATGTCGCCATGGGTCAATAAGAAACACAAGCAGAGAACAGGATGATGAAGAAGCCTGTAGTTTTCTGATCCGGTCACAAATTGTGACCGGATCAGAAAGATTGCGGGACGGCTAATAAATACTTCTGTTTGTACCTTTGCATCAGATTTTTTTTCGCAGGTGGGCTGACAATCCCTGTGTCAGTTCAAGCACCTTCACAGCCTGGTCAAGGGTAAGCGACCCCGTGCCGCAGCTGGGCGTGATGAGCGACTGGGCCATAATTTGTGCGCGGTCAAACCCGAGCGCCTGCACCTGCGCCACCTCGGCTTCCCACTTTTCAAGCAGTGATGCAACGCTCTCCTTTTCCACATGCTCAGGGTTGTCGGTTGGGACAATGCCCCAGGCAAGGATGCCGCCTTTTTCCAGGAACTTCTTCACCTTGTCAGCGTACAGCATGAACTTGTCGAAAAAGTTATAGGCGTCAAAGCTGATGATATCGGCGCCTGAGTCAAGGGCCAGAGAGAAATCTCCATTGGCGCAGATATGAATACCGGCAAGGCCGCCAGCGCCGTGTACGCCCTCGATTACCTCTGCCATGGCAGCGTTTACCTGCTCGCGGGTGATGCTGATGAAGCTTGATGATCCGAAGCTCACAATGCCCGGCTCATCAAAAAAAACAATCGCCCGGGCTGCATGCGAGCCGAGCTGTTCGGCCTGCCAGCGTGCTTTGAATGCGAGCAGCTTGATAAGCACGTCGCGCAGCGTGTCATCGTAGAAAATCGATTTGCCGTTCTGGTCTTTAACGCCAATGCCCATGGTTATGGGGCCGGTGATCTGTCCTTTGAGCGCTTTGGGGGCGGCCTTGAGTTCGGGACCCGCGCTTAGCAACTCAAAGAATCCTTTTGCCGTTTCAGGCGTGAGAGAAAAGCGGGATTTTGCCAGCAGCGAAAAGTCGGCAGTTACCGCCATGTACTCTTCATAAAATGCCACGAGCTGGTCCTGAAAATCGGGTGCTTCCGTATTGATAAAAACCTTGTCTCCCTGCCGGGTGAACCCGGGCATGCCGGGCAGAAACTGCTCGATCATGCCTTCGCCCGGATGGCGCGGCAGCTGTACCCAGAGGGGAATTTCAGGCACGTATTTAAACATGAGCCGGGTAGCTTCGGCATGGCTGTCCATGGGCAGGCTTCCGATCAGAAGGGCTGTGCAGTCGGCGTTAAATGAAGATGTCATGGGTATATCCTTTCAAAAGCAGCTAATTTTTATGGGTAAACATAGCATGGATTGCATCGACAAAGCAAGAAAGCGCACCGCAGGAACGAAGTTGCTGCCTGATAGTTATTGACTTTTTAGTTCATTTTCTGGATAGTTTAAGACATTATTTTTTAGCTTGATGAGGAGACTGTATTATGATTATCGACTTTCACAATCATTTGAGCCCGCCGGGGTCGCCCTATCGCATGGAGGCTGATGTCTATCTTGAAGCCATGGATGAAGCAGGGGTCGGTCAGGTAATCATACTGGGCAAAGATTACGGTCTGCTCGGCGACAGCCGCAATGACAACCTGGCCGATGAAGATGCTGCGGCATTTGTACAGGCCCACCCGGACAGGTTCATCGGGTTTACCGCTGTGCACCCTGACCGGGAGATCAAGGCAAATCTTGAGAGAATCGACAGGGCTGTCAGCACGCTGGGTCTTCGGGGAATCAAGCTCAATCCTGCCTCAGGGTTTTATCCCAATGATGAGCGCCTGTACCCGGTTTATGAAAAGGCTTCGGCCCTGGGACTGCC
>CAYNVA010000068.1:0-13358 GCA_964400575.1 uncultured Thermodesulfobacteriota bacterium
ATGAGCGTGATTTCATTGCTCGACCCGATGCGCATGGGCGGACCCCAGGTGCCTGTGCCGGGTGAAACATACAGGTGCATGCCGTTTATAATGTAGAGGCCCGCTACCTGAGGGTAGAGGAGCTTTGCAAACAGGGTAAAAGGAAACAGCTGCCCGTTATGCGTATGGCCCGAGAGCTGCAGTTTGATGCCGGCCCCGGCGGCATCATCAATACCGACCGGCACATGGTACATGAGTATCGAGGGCCTGCTGCGGTCTATCGGCAGGGTGCCGACCACAGAATTGCCTTTTTCCCCATCGCGCATTGGCGCGTCCACCCCCACAATCTGCACTCCCTGAAACTCAACGACCCTGTTTCGCAGGATTTCGACCCCTGTGGCCGGCAGGATACGCTCTATTTTTTCCATGTCGTCATACCGCTCGTGATTGCCGATGACGAAATATGTTTTGGCCATGATTTGTGACAGCGGCTCGACGGTATGCCTGTCCACAGGCCCGATGCCGTCGAACAGATCGCCGGTGATGAGCACAAGGTCGGGGGCAAGAAAATTTGTTTTATGAACGATGCGCCTGAGAAAGCCGGAATTGTGAATGGTGCCGACGTGAATGTCGGAAAGCTGTACGATCCTGAGCGGACGGGCCAGGCCCGGCATGGGTATGTCGACCGATCCCACCGTTATAAAAAGCGCGTTTACGATGCCGTACACGGACAGCAGCGCTGCAATGCCTATAATGGTGAAGGCCGCTGCTTTTGGCTGCAGCGGCAGGAAGAAGCGGGCGCCCTCATAGACAAGCAGTATGCTCAGCAGCAGAAAGATTACGCCCAGCCAGATGGAGGCCGCTCCGTACAGCAGCATGGAGAATGTGGTCGGGTAGAATTTTTCAACAAGGCTGAATGCGGGAAATGACAGCGCGACAAGCGTGCAAAAGCCTACGAGCACCCAGGTGTTCTGACAGCCGAACAGCCTGCCCAGGCGCAGCCCTACATACAGATGCATGCCCCACAGAACGGCAAAAAAGACGGAATAAAAAGCTATATACTGCATAGTGCGACTCATGCTTCTCCTTTGTGTAGAGTATCTGAAGGTAGTATTCACCGGCTGTTTATGGTACATGTATATCACAACTCGGGCCCGCATGCCACCCGTGCCCGCACGCTGGATCACACGCACCAGGAGAACATGCATGTCAACAATCGAGCGCTGCGCGCGAGCATTTTTCAAGGCCATGAACACGCGTGATTTTACTGATTCGGAAAGCCATTTTGCCTCTTTTAAGGACACCTCCTTTACAGAAAAAGCCTGAGGCAGCCCGATTATGAATGTCCTTGCTTTTAATGGAAGTCCCCGTAGAAAGGGCAATACGTCTCTGATGCTGGCAGAACTGCTGCGCGGCGTGGGCGACAGCGGCGGGCAGGCAACTGAGCTTATTGCCCAGGGGCTTGATCTCAAATACTGCACTGGCTGTCTGCGCTGCAACATGCTCAGGCGCTGTGCTGTGCGGGGCGATGACTGGCTGTCCGTGAGCCGGCAGATTCTTGAGGCCGATGCCCTGGTTTTTGCCTCCCCGGTCTACTTTCACCATCTTACCGCGCCGCTCAAAAAAATCATTGACCGCTTCCGTTCGTTTGTTCATGTGCAGATTACCCCAGAGAGCCTCCGGCACAGGCCGTGGCAGCACTGGAACAAGCGTTTTGTGCTGCTGCTGACCATGGGGTCATCGGATCCGGCAGAGGCTCGCCCCGTGATTGATCTTTTCAGGTTCATGACCGGCATACTCGGCCCTGAGAATACCCTGGAGGTCATTACCGGCACCAGGCTTGCCGTTGCCGGACAGTTGGCCAGGCCTGCAGGCGAGCTTGCCGGCCTGTATGAAAAGCTCGGCCTTCCAGTGAGCCTTGCTGAAGAAGATTGCAGGCGCAATCGGAATTTGCTGCAGAGTTGCTATGATGCGGGCAGAGCGCTTATGTCATCAAGCGGCGCTGACGCGCAAGGGGCATGACCGGCATGCGCACTCTGTTCAGATTCAATTTTTTGGGAAGCGCTCTGCGCACGGGCGGCATGCGCGCGGCAATCGAAAGCTTTAAGCGCCTGCAGGGCGATCCGCACTGCATTTCCCGGGGTATGGCAATCGGCGTTTTTATCGGGACGACACCGACATTTCCGTTTCACACGGTCATAGCTGTTTTGCTTGCACTGCTTCTGCGGGGCAGCGCACCTGCAGCGGCGCTGGGCGTGTGGTTCGGCAATCCCCTGACCATGCCATTTTTCTATGTCCTCAGCTACAAGATCGGCATGTGGCTGCTTGGCACAGAATTGCCCGCAGTTGATTTCAATCAGCTTACCTTTGCGATGCTTGCACAGCTGGGCGTCACGGCGACCTGCGCTCTCCTGGCGGGCGGCGTTGTTCTGGGCATGCCGTTTGCCGCTGCTGCATACGGTATAACCTATCGGCTGGCCTGTCTTGCCGTCAGGCGGGTGCAGCACCCCGAGACGCTCGAGTGAGTTGCCGGGCCGGCAGGGCGGAGGGCGGAGGGCGGAAGGCGGAAGGTAGAGGTCAAAATTGTTTATTGTTAATGGTTGATCGTTTATCGTTTTAAACAACCAACAAACAACGACCAATGAGACAGAAGTCGGAAATCAAAAATTGTTCGTCGTTCATCGTTGATGGTTTGTTGTTAATGGTTTGATTCGAATAACAAACAACAACCAACGATTCAAAGGTCGGAGGTCGGAGGGCGGAAGTCAGGAGTCAGCAGGAAAAAACAAGTAAACTCCTTGAGGTCTATGGGTCTTGTATTCAGAATTCTGACTACTGAATTCCTGCTGTCACCCTGAGTCCGCCGCAACGGGTTCAGAATGATGACGCACATGATTATTTGATACCCCGCAGCATGCTGCGGAGGAGGTTCACGGGCACAGGATGAAAAAAAAAGACGAGTACCCAGCAGCGCTCATTGAGGAAAAGAAAATGTTTCGCAGTGCCGCCCTGCGTGCACGAGACGCTCTCTCCGAGCAGCAGCGCAGGCAGAACAGCAGTCTCATCACGGATCGCCTTTACCGGATGAGCAGTGTTCAAGATGCATGCTCATGGTTTGTGTATGTTTCTTTTTTGAGCGAGGTGGAGACTTACAGCCTTCTGCGCATGCTGCTTGCAGAAGGCAAGCATGTCTGTGTGCCCTGTGTTGACCGGTCGTCACTCGTGATGTCGGCATCGCGTCTGACAAGCATTGAGCATGATCTTGCTCCTGGCTGTTTTGGCATACCGGAGCCCGCTGCGGGCTGCCTGCGCCCGGTGGAAAGCCGCACGATAGATGTCGTCATTGTGCCGGGCGCCGCTTTCGCTGTCGACGGTTTTCGCCTCGGTTACGGCGGAGGATACTATGACCGTTTTTTAAAAAATTGCCCGGCCGTTACCATAGGCCTTGCTTTTGATATGCAGGTTGTCGACCGTGTTCCCCATGACGCGCAGCGGGATGTGCCTCTGGATTATATCGTAACGGAAAAACGCCTGATCCACTGCGCAAGCGCCGGAAAAGGCTGAACGGGCAGCGCGAGAAATCCGCCGCAGCTAGTCCTGCCGCAGATAGGAAAGGGCGGGGGGCAGGGGCGTGCTGGTGCCCATGGTGTCTTCACCGTAGTTGGCTCCGGCAAGCAGCACGATGTCTCGAATGGCATTTTTATCGCCGCGGTATTCTATAATGGTAATGCCTTCTTTTTTTATCATGCCGCCGGCCCACATGATATCGATGACGCTTGCCGCATCGAATTCCTTGCCGTTGACCATCATGGTCATCCTGGACCCATAGTGATTTGCAATTTTTGCCACAAGCGTTGACGGGCGCAGGTGAAACCCCAGGCCCTCCGGAACGCTGACGCTCACCGACTCGACAACCGTGAAGCTGTTCTGTATTTCATTGGCAAGATTTTTTCCGTCATTGATGAAAATCGTATAATAGTGCAGGGCGAAGTTGACGATAACGTCAAGCAGCTTCTTGCGCTGGATGATTTTGCCTATTTTTTTGCGCGTGAGCTCCTTGCGCACCCCCATTTCATGCCGCTCACAAAAGTGGCTCAGCTCTTTGGCAACGCCCAGCAGGTGCAGCGCCACCGAGATATGGCCGCGCAGGCTTAGCAGGTTCGGATTCTTGGCTTCAAACGGTTTTTTCTGAATATAGGTGTCATAGATAGACTGTGCATTGTGCACGTGCGCCTCCAGATCACGCAGCGTTTCCTCGTTGATTCTGTCGGGAATGATGGTGCTGCAGAGATTGCGGGCGCTCAGCTTTTTTTCAAACAGGACGCTCTGTGATTTATCGTGGGCAAGTATGAGCTCGGTGGCCACGCGGGCGACTTTTTCTTCAATGTCCGTGCCGCGCTCATCATTGATATTGTGGGGCAGCACCTGCGTAACGATGCTTTCATCGAATGAATTTTCATCAAGTACAACCGGCGTATCTATCAATCCCAGGCGTTCTGCCTCGGCTGTCAAATGCTCGCACAATATCGTCAGGGACGTGTGCAGAAATTCAAGCACGGCTGCAGCGTCCCGGCGGAACGACTGCGTGCTGCGGGTGTCCAGGCAGTAGAAATTGATGCGGCTCAGCATGTGGCTGACCATGTAGGCCGTGCTGGAAAAGTTGCGGATCGAGGCCACGAGCTCCCGAAAATACACCCATGTTTTGTTGCTCTGCGCGCCGTGATCATCAAGGAAATCCTCCAGCTCCTGAGATTCCTTGATGCAGGTCACATAGAAGCGCTTGCTGAGCCTGGCAGCGTTTTTGTCAGGGAAATAGACGGCAATGCTCAACATGCTGCCTGCGGCTTTTTTTGCCAGGGGAACAAAATTTTCTTCTTTGATGATATGAATGGAAAACTGCATTGTCTGCTCCGTTCGGGTTAGGTCAGGTCTGGCTACCGGGCATCGTGTCGAGCAGCTCTCGGGGCTGCATCGCAGCGGCACTGCAGGCAGGGGATGAGATTGACATCACGCTGTATGTTGTCAAGAATACCCAGCGACGCAATCACGCGGCGGGTTTTAAAAAAACCGTCGGCGCATATTGTCAGCGTGGCTGTGCAGGATGGTATGGCCAGGCTGTAGAAGCCGGCATCATCGGTCAGCGTTGCGTCGCCGTTGTCCGCCACTATATGGGCCATGGCAACCGGCTGGCCGGTGAGAAAATTTTTGACAATGCCGCTGACGATGCAGGTTGTCAGCGGCTCAAGCGCGATATCAAGAGCCGTTGTGCCCCCGCTGATGAGCGACAGCGGTTCTGTGGTGGTTTGAAATCCGCTGGCGGTCAGCGTTACCGAGGCGGCGCAGGGGCTCGCCTTCAGGGTGTAGGCGCCATCTTTTTCGCTGAAGCTTATGTCCTGCACATCGCTTGCAATGCGCGCACCTGCAACCGGCTCTCCTGTTGCCGCATTCGTGATATGTCCCTGAGCCGTACCGATGCCACGCTCCAGCGAAACCAGCCGGAAGTTCAGAAGCGCCCCGACAGGAAGGATCCCCATCGCTGCTGTTTGCCAGGAGCACTGATAGCCCTGGGCGCTTGCAAGCACCGATGTTTTTCCGGCCGGAGCCGAAATATTGAAAGCTCCGTTGCTTGTCTTTTCAAATGATCCGTTTGACGCCGTTATATTGATGCCTGCCAGCAGTGCGCCGCTGCAGGCATCCCGTACGCTGCCGCTCACGGGGCCGGTGAGGCCTGTATTTGATTTGCTCAGACGGATGGAAAGACTGCTCATGCCCGCTGGTGGAATTCGCACGTTTTTTATGATCCTGCCTGCATAACCCTGCGCTGCAACTGTTACGGTTGCAGTGCCGCCGGGGCCGGCCGCCGTGAAATACCCGTCGTCATCCGTCACGGCAATGGCGCCAAGGTCTGAAAATACCAGTGCCCGCGCCAGCCCCCCCCCGGTTGCGATAACACGTCCTTTAAGATAGCCCGTCGTGGTCGAACCAGGCGCAAGCCATACGTTGACCTCAGCCGTCTGTCCCGGGCCGGAAAAAATGACGGTTGCCATATTTGAGCGGAAGCCGGGGGCCGAGACGATAAGATCATAGACGTTGGGGGGGACTCTCAGGTAGAAAAATCCGTTTTGCACATTGAATGAAAGGCCTGTGGTCGTGGTAATGGTGGCACTCGGGATGGGGGCGCCTGTGGCTGCGCTGTAGATCGTACCCCTGATGAATGTGGGCTGCAGTTCAGCAAAGCAGGGTCGCAGCAGCAGCGTGAGCAGCATGGCCCCACAGGCCGCAGCCCGGCATATGAGAGCAGAAGTTCCATGGGCGCGGAAAAACATGCTTGTTGCCTTTATGCGAGAACGTTTCGGCAATGCAGGCAAACGAGCCTGTCAGCTCTCCTTCTTTGCTGCTGTATCCGCGGCTGGCGATTTCGCCTGCGCCGCACCGGCCATTTTTTTCTGGTACAGGCTGATGGGATTATGCTCTATTTCAGTGGCCTCTAGCTGGTCTGCGGCATCTGGTGTGTGGCGCGCAGAATCCTTCATGTATTTTTCCTGGAAAGCCAGGTCACTTCTTTCAACAAGCCGTTTGTCCATTCTGGTGAATGCCATGGGTTTCCTCACCTGTCATTGAGTGTTTTTGTGCAGCATGAGCGACAGCTGCGCAAGTTCCGTGCGTATGTATTTAAGCGCCGCCGTGTGGCGCTGGTCCGGCAGATTGAGCGAAAGCTGCTTCTGCTGCCGGTTCTCCTGCTGGGGTATCGTTTCCTTCAGCTTTTTTTTTGCCCCGGCGATGGTATATTTCTGGTCATAGAGCATTTTGCGGATTTTCAGTACCGCCTCGACATCTTTTTTTTTGTACAGGCGCTGATTGGATTTTGTCCGGTACGGCTTTATGAGCTTGAATTCCGATTCCCAGTAGCGCAAAATATAGGGCTCTACGTCCGTTATTTTGCACACCTCGCCGATTTTAAAATAGAGTTTATCGGGAATTTCCGTGGCCATTTCCTATGCTCCTGCTGTGCGTGCAGCCATGAGCCGCCGGCTGAGCCGTCAGCCGTTCAGGACTTTTTTCAGCACCGGGCTGGCTTTAAACGTGAGCACGCTGCGGGCTGAAATTTTTATTTCATCGCCGGTCTGCGGATTGCGGCCCCGCCGGATGTTTTTCCCGCGGATATTGAAATTGCCGAATCCGGAGATTTTCACCTTCTGGCTTTTTTCCAGGGACTTGCGCATGAGCTCGAAGATGAGTTCGACGATCTGCGTTGATTCCTTCTTGGAAAGCCCTACTTTTTCATAGATTGCATCGATTAAGTCAGCCTTGGTCATGAGTGACTCCCTCCATCAAGAACGTGCTGCCGTTATTGCCGCAGCTCTGCACCTGTTTGCTTAACTAGGTGCGCCACAAGCCGGTCATGTATTTTATTTACTTCTGCGTCAGTCAGTGTTCTCTCATTTGACTGGAATTTCAGTCTGAATGCAAGACTTTTTTTGCCCGGAGGTAACGCGGCGCCCCGGAAACTGTCAAAAACTGCTGTCTCGGCGATCAGCTTGTTGTCAAAGCCCGCAATAGCGGCAAAGAGCTTTTCGGCTGGTATTGCCTCATCAAGGATAAGGGCAATATCGCGCAGTATGGCGGGCTGGCGCGAGAAGGGCGTGAAATGGAGGCAATCGGTCCAGAGCCGGCTCAGCAGATTCACATCAAGCTCGAAGATATAGGCGGGCACTTTTATGTCAAAATGCTCAAGCACGTCGGGATGGGCTTCACCAAGGCTGCCGATGCAGTGGTCCCCTGCCATGATGCTCAGCATTTTACCGGGGTGCAGATAGGGCTCCCGGCCGTCCTGGATAAACCGCAGGTCCTGCAAGCGCAGCCGTTCAAGCAGCGCCTCAAGTGCCGCCTTGATGTCATAGAAATCAACTGTGTTTTTCTGCAGGTTCCAGCCTTCGCCCTGCTGCATGCCGGCCATAAGGCCTGCAAGACGCCGGGGCTCACGGGGCTGCTGAGCCCCTCCCTCAGGGATGAACACGCGGCTCAGCTCAAAGAGCTTGATCGTAGAGCTTTTATTATTGATGTTTTCCTGCAGGTTCAGAAGCAGGCTCGGCACAATGGACGTGCGCATGACCGACTGGGACGAAGCCAGAGGGTTCAGAATCGGCAGCGGGGCGCTGCGCTCATCACGGGCGGGGAAATGCATGCCGGCAATATGCTCGGGGGCGCAGAAACTGTAGTTGATAACCTCGAAGAAGCCGCGGGCTATCATCAGGTCGCGGATGATGCTGTCAAGCTTCAGGCTTCGGTTTTCAGGGTTGCCCGAAAGCGCCGCCCGCGGGTAGGTAACCGGTATGCGGTCATAGCCCGTTATGCGGGCGATTTCTTCAATAAGGTCGATGGGCTCGTTGATGTCATAGCGGTAGCCGGGGGCAGTTGCCAGCAGCGTATCGGCGTCGGGCGCCTGCGTGGCTATCTGGAGCCGCTTCAGCACTGACTGAACATCGTGCTGCGAAAGAGAAAGGCCTGTGACCGCATTTGCTTTTTTGACGCTCAGGCGCACTGGCCTTGGAGCGGCAAGCGTGCGCGGATACGCATCGATATAGCCTTGTGCGATGCTCCCGCCGCCAAGCTCGGCCATGAGCTGCGCCGCACGGTGCAGCGAGGGGAGCATGCCGTCTGGGTCAATGCCCTTTTCGAACCGCAGGGACGCCTCTGTTTTTAAATTAAGGGCGCGGCTCGTGCGGGCAATGGACAGCGGCATAAAATAGGCGCTTTCAATGAGGACGGTGGCTGTTGTCGGGAGAACCCCTGAGTTCTCACCGCCCATAATGCCGCCGATGGCCACGGGCTGCCTGCCGTCGCAGATCATGATCGTGCTGTCGGGCAGCTCGCGCTCTATTGCGTCAAGAGTGGAGAATTTTTCACCTCTGGCTGCCTTGCGAACAATAATTTTTCCATCCTGCAGGAATGAGAAATCAAATGCGTGGAGCGGCTGGCCCCATTCAAGCAGGATATAGTTGGTTATGTCTACCAGATTGTTGATTGCCCGGATGCCGCAGTTGACAAGCCTGCGCTGCATCCACAGCGGCGATGGCTTTACCGTAAGTCCGGTTACGAGCCGGGCAGTGTAGCGGGGGCACAAATCGGGATCAGCTATTTCAACAGCCACGCGGGTTTCAATCGCGTCGCCGGTTTCCTCAAATGTATACTGCGGAAGCTGAAAGGGGATATCAAAGATGGCGGCGATTTCGCGCGCAAGCCCCACAACGCTCAGGCAGTCTGCTCGGTTTGGCGTAATCCCGAGGTTCAAAACAATGTCGGAAAGCTTCAGGTACTGCGCCAGGGGCATGCCGACAGGCGCATCGGGGGGCAGAACCATAATGCCGCTGTGATCGCTGCCGAGCCCAAGCTCCGGCTCGGAGCAGATCATGCCTTCGGAGACTTCGCCCCTGATTTTTGATTTTTTTATGGTCATGCCGCCGGGAAGGCTGGCCCCTTCAACGGCAAGCGCAATGTGCTGCCCCACGGCGATATTGGGCGCGCCGCAGACTATGGGCAGGATTTTTTCGCCCGTTTGCACCCTGGCCAGCTGCAATTTTTCGGCATTGGGGTGCCGGTTTATTTCAAGGATTTCGCCGACCACGACATTGTCCCATTCGGAACCGCAACTGATGATCTCCTCGACCTCGATGCCGGACATGGTCAGGCGGTCGGCAAGATCCTGCACGGGGATTTCCTGAGCAATGAAGTCGCGTAGCCAGTTGATGCTGAGATACATAGGCGTTCCTGTCGATTATCAAATTGGTCCTGCCGCACTATCAGCAGATATTCTATGTTTAAAGTTGTTTAGAAAAGAAGCCAGAATTCAGTAGTCAGAATTCAGAATAGAAGACACAGCGGCTTCAAGGAGTTTGTTTGTTTCTTCCAGACAATCAGACTTCTGTTTTTTTTCATGCTGGATTCTGACTCCTGAATTCCGAATTTTATCTTGTATGCCCCACAGATTTTAGCCGGGAGACATACCTATCAGAACTGCGATAAAAAACGCAGATCGTTTTCAAAGAAAAGCCGGATGTCGTTGACGCCGTACTTCAGCATGGCGACGCGCTCAACGCCCAGTCCGAAGGCAAATCCGGTCGTGGTTTCAGGGTCATAACCGACATTGCGGAATACGGCGGGCTGCACCATGCCGCACCCCAGAATTTCCAGCCAGCCCGTGCCTTTGCACACGCGGCACCCCGTGCCGCGGCATATGACGCACTGCATATCAACCTCGGCGCTTGGCTCGGTAAAGGGGAAAAAGCTCGGCCGGAACCGCAGCGCGGTGCTTTCGTCAAATATCCGGTGTATGAAGAGGGTCAGAATTCCCTTGAGGTCTCCAAAGGAGATGGCCTCATCAACCATGAGGCCCTCAATCTGGTGGAACATGGGCGTGTGGGATACATCTGAATCGCACCGGTATACCTTGCCCGGGCAGATGATCCGCAGCGGCGGCCTGGTGTGCTGCATGGTGCGGATCTGCACGGGCGATGTGTGCGTGCGCAGCAGCACTTCGGGAGAGATATAAAAGGTGTCGTGCATATCCCGTGCGGGATGGTCCTTGGGGATATTGAGCGCCTCGAAATTGAAAAAGTCGAGCTCTATCTCCGGGCCCTCCACCACCTGAAATCCCAGCTCGGTGAACACGGCGACAATCTCGTCGGTTACCTGGGTAATGGGGTGCCGGCGACCCAGGGGCAGGGTGCGGCCGGGCAGGGTCACGTCAATGTCGACCCGGCCCATGCTCTGCTGCTTTTTGGATGCGCGTGATGCTTTGAGCGCGTCTTCAACAGCAGATTCAATGCTCTTTTTGATATCGTTTGCAAGCTTGCCGACCACTGCCCGCTGCTCTGCCGGAATGGCAATGATAGTTTTTATGAGCTGCGTGAGCGAGCCGCTGCGGCCGATGTATTTGCTCTTGACCTGATAGATATCGGCCTCCGTTGCCGCAGTCTGCAGCTCGGATATGCTTGCTTGCCTGATTTTAATAAGCGCTTCTTCCATAATACACAAAAGCAGTATCCCTCCCGCGGTGGAGGGATACTGTGGGGTTTAACGAGTACGGCTTTTGCCTCAGGCGGCAGCTGTTTTATTCGTAGCGGCCTTGGCGATATTTACAAGCTCGGTAAACGCGTTAAAATCATTGATCGCCAGCTCAGACAATGCTTTCCTGTCAAGCATGATATTGGCGCGTTTCAAGCCCAGTATGAACTGGCTGTAGTTGATGTCAAGGCTGCGGGCGCCTGCGCTGATGCGGGCAATCCAGAGCTGACGGAATTCGCGCTTGCGGACCCGTCTGTCGCGATAGGCATAGTTGAGCGCCCTGTCGACGGTTTCCCTGGCTATGCGGTAAAGTCTGCCCCGCACGCCGGTATAGCCCTTGGCGAGCTTGAACAGTCTTTTCCTGCGTCTTCGTAATGTGAATCCTCCTTTGACTCGCGGCATTGGTACAACCTCACTCGAAAGAATTAATAAGTAATGGTGTCGATACGTGCTGATCGGGCTGCGGCCTCCGAGCCACAGCTGACGGACTTAATCCGGCCCCGTGCTCAGATTTATGCGTACGGGATCAGCCTGCGCACATTGCGCTGCTCGACAGCGGATATGGTTGATGTTTTGCGCAGCTTGCGTTTCCTTTTCGTCGTCTTTGATGTAAGAATATGGCTCCTGTAGGCTTTCCCCCGCCTGACCTTACCGCTCTTGGTGAGCGTAAAACGTTTTGCTGCAGCTTTGTTTGTTTTGATTTTCGGCATGGACGTCACATCTCCTGATGTTGGTTCTGTTACACTGTTTTTTTAGGGCTGACCATCATGATCATGCTGCGGCCTTCCATGGTTGCGTTTTTTTCAACAACTCCATGTTCGCCGATCGTCTCGGTTACCTTTTCAAGCATGACCTCGCCCTGTTTTTTAAACTGGAGCTCCCGCCCGCGGAAGACCACGGTAATTTTTACCTTGTTGCCCTTTTCCAGGAATTCAATCACATGGCGCATCTTGACGCCGAAATCATGCTCGCCGGTGAACGGCCGCAGCTTGATCTCCTTGGTGTGCACGGTATGGTGCACTTTTTTCTGAGTTTTTTTGCTCTGCTGGTATTTGTGCTTGCCGAAATCCATCATACGGCACACTGGCGGGTCAACGTTAGGGGATACCTCAACGAGGTCATAGCCCTGTTCCGCAGCCAGTTCGATGGCTTTTCTGGTCTCGAGAATTCCCAGCTGTTCGCCCTCACCGTCGATGACTCTGACGCGGGGCGTCTTGATAGCGTTATTGATCCTTTGTCCGTCGGCCTGTTTTTCTATGTCCGGATCCTCCTTGCAAAGTTAGTGCTACATGCCCTGCAGCTCTTCGGCGCAGGTATCCTTTATTTTTTGAACCGCTGCCTGCAGCGGCATAAAGCCCACATTCTCTCCTGAGCGCAGCCTGACGGCTACGCCTGCCTGCTCGATTTCCTTGTTGCCTATGACAAGCATGAAGGGGATTTTCTGGAGCTGTGCCTCGCGGATTTTCAGGTTCAGGCTTTCATTGCGCAGGTCAATGTCGGCGCGCAGGTCATGCCCGGTCAGCTCACTGTGGACCGTGCGGGCAAATTCGTGCTGATTCTCAGAGATAGGTATCACCATTGCCTGCACCGGCGCCAGCCAGGTGGGGAAGGCGCCGGCAAAATGCTCGATCAGAATGCCCATGAACCGCTCTATCGAGCCCAGTATGACGCGGTGCAGCATGACGGGACGGTGCTTGCCGCCGTCTTCGCCGATATAGGTCAGGTCGAAGCGCTCGGGCAGGATGAAGTCGCACTGGATGGTGGCGCACTGCCAGGAGCGCTTCAGGCAATCGCGCAGCTTGAAGTCGATTTTAGGCCCGTAGAAGGCTCCATCGCCCTCATTGACGCCGTAGGCAAGGCCGCTTGACTCAAGGGATTCCCGCAGCGCTGTTGTCGCCAGCTCCCAGGAATGGTCGTCGCCGATGGATTTGGCAGGCCGGGTGCTCAGCTCCACCTCGAATTCAAACCCGAACATAGCCATGACATCTTTCACGAACGTGATGATGCCCGAAATTTCCCGGTTCAGCTGCCCGGGCGTGCACAGTATATGAGCATCATCCTGCGTGAATTCGCGCACGCGGGTAAGCCCGTGCAGAACACCGGACTTTTCATGCCGGTTCACGGTGCCCAGTTCGAAGTACCGCAGGGGCAGGTCCTTGTAGCTGCGGAGGCGTGACCCGTAAATAAGCATGTGGGCCAGGCAGTTCATGGGCTTGAGGCCGTATTTTTTTCCTTCGACCTCGGTGAAGTACATGTTTTCAAGGTAGTTCTGCAGGTGCCCCGAGCGCTCCCAGAGATCAAGCTTCAGAATTTGC
>CAYNVA010000069.1:0-11283 GCA_964400575.1 uncultured Thermodesulfobacteriota bacterium
ACGGGTTGTCTGGTGGCAGGAAAACTACAAGATGGTCATGGACTGCCTCGGGCTGTGCTTCCTGCCCGTCATCAATTCCAATGTCTGGTGCGATCCGCTGATCATGATTAAAGAAATGGGCCAGATGTACCAGACCATAACTGGCCGGAGCCCCAAAGACCTGTTCGCCTCTGCCGAGCGCGCCTACCAGATAGAGCGGTGCTTCAATGCGCTGCAGGGCATTGACCGCAAAGATGACACGAGACTGGGAACCCTGCGGGGAGAAAAAAATCCCATCGATCTTCCGGGCATGCTGGATGAGTATTACGAGTACCGGGGCTGCTCGCAGAACGGGCTGCCCACACGCAAACGGCTGCAGGAAATCGGCATGGCTGATGTGGCCGATGACCTGGCGCGCCATAACAAGCTGTCGGATACGGAGCAGCCTGCCATAGGAGAGCTCATAAAAGATTCTTCTGACTGTACCGGGTAATTGTTCCTCTGGCGTGTTTCTTGAGAAGAACGCTAGAGCATTTTTCTTTTTACTATAGACGGTTTATCTATCTGTCATCCCGACCGCAGGGAGAGATCTTGGGCTGAAGTACAATCAAGGTGTTAAGATTTCTCATCCCGCTTGCAGCGGGATTCGAAATGACAATGGGGCTACACTATTTAGAAAAATGCTCTGGCACGAGGGCAGCTGTTTTTTTTAATGTGTGCTCAGCTTGCTACGGGGGCTCAGGAGGGGGCAGCAACCAAAAACAAAAACGTGATTCACTCGTGGGCAAAAGAGAAAACGCCGGCATGTGCCGGCGTTTTCTCTTTGTGTGAAACTAAGATGCTCGCAGGTATTACGGCGTGGTTAAGTTAACAATTGTGCTGATGGTATCACCGTCTGCATCTTGAAGATCTTCAAGCATTATTTCACTGTCCGGATAGCCATCGATGGTTAAGTAAGCGCTTCCGTTTAGATATTGAATAAATGTTCCGGAATCGTTTGGATCTTGATTCGTAGTCCATACGGGGGTAAGTTCCAGGGTAAGCCCGCCATCGGAAATGGTCGCATTCACCGGTTTTGCTCCATCAAGTACGCCCACAAAAGAATTTTCTATAGCGGCGAAAACTGCGGTATTAGTACCAGGACGCGTGCCAAGCTTTACCGCTCTGTTGAATTTGATGGTCAGCTTGCCGGAAGAATCGACGCTATCATACTGGGAATTTGATATATATTTTACATACAGGCCATAGGGGAAGGTCGTTCCAAGGTCATCGAGGTAGACAATAGCAACATTATAGGAAGACGTGAAGCCAATGTCGAATGGGCCGTACTGGCTGATGCCCAGCTGGATGCCTTCAAACTCTATGGGCAGCACGGTCAAAGTATATTGCGCCGCGAGCGCGAGCTTGGATCCATCAAAGGTCACCATGCCATTTGCATCGGTTTTTGCCTGGAGGCTTGGCAAATAACCGCTGCAGAGGGGCAAAATAGTATTGGTGCTGGTAAGTACGGTATTATTGGCGGCCTGGGGCTGAAACAGAACGATGGCATTGGGAACGGGCTTGCCGCCATCAGCGCACAGTACGGTGAAGGTATAGTCGGGAGTATTATAGTTTTCAGGGAAAAGATAGATATTGCCTATTTTGTTATCAAAACCAAACAAGTCTACTATGCCTTCAAACCGCTGATACCCTGCTTTTATAACAATAATTTTATATATATTGGCTTCAGGATCAACGGGATCTGTTCCTACAGCTGATCCGGCAGGGACATTGGTGAAAGTATAGTCGCCAAGCAAAGCAGCTGTCTGATTATCCCCCGGGTTAAAAAACCCGCCGCCCTGACTTGTACCATCATTGTAGGTCGTTGGGTTGCGAACAAGCTCTCCCTGGACAAGGTAAATCGCTGTATCTTCACCTCCAAGCCGAGCCCCGGTAATGGCATCCATTATGGTGCCCTGCAGGGTAGCCGTTTTCTCGCAATCCACACATCCTCCCAAATTTCCCCAGTCGATCCCTTTGCATCCCGCCATAAAGGCACAAACCATGAAAACACATACAAATAAAGCTGCTGTTTTCTTCATTTCCTCCTCCTTTTTAAACGGTTAATAAATTCAGCCCTTTTTATAAGCAGGCTTTTTATGTGGATATAAATGTAACATAGAGAATGCTTTATGTCAAGACAACAATTTTCAGACAAAATTTTTTTAGTTTCATATGGCCCCGTGCTGTGCGCGGTGTCATGTATGTAATGTACACTTACTATAAAACTTACTATGAAAGCAATAGCAAATTCAGAAGGTGCTATAACCAGAAGACGCGAGAAACAGAAAAAAGGAGGGTTGCGCGCCACAGCCCTTGTGCACTACTGTCGCCCGCTGCGTTATTGAAGCCTTTATGAATGGCCTGTCAACTGCGGCCCGCTTTTGCTTGACACTCCCGGGCCTTTTCCCGATAATGGCCCTGCCGGAAAGCCCGATGGTTTTTGTTTGACAGCCGTCGCAGCCTGCTTGTGTCCAAGCCGCCGGCTGCAAACACTCAGATGAGCCACAGAGATAAACACCGGTCGCGCCAGAGCGCTATGAGCAAACTGCAAAACCTGATTCAACAAAACAAAATTTTCCGGCTCTTTGAACCGTTTATTCCCGGGGACCATGACAGGTGCTGGACGGCTCCGGACTATGCGCGAAGTCTGCTTGCACGCTGGCAGGGCCCTGTGCGAGTACTCGACCTTGGCTGCGGCGCCGGCCATTCCATGGATTTATTTTGCACCAGCAATCCGCAGTGCAGCTGGCATGGTGCTGAAGTCGAAGACTCTCCTGAGCTGCGCGCGGCAGACGCGCACAGCAGCGCCATTACCTTTTTTGATGGCGTCCACCTGCCATGGGATGACGCCTCCTTTGACTTTGTCTACTCAAACCAGGTCCTTGAGCATGTGCGCAAACCCGAGGCTTTGCTTGCCGATGTGTTTCGCGTGCTGAAACCCGGCGGCGCACTGGCCGGCTCGGTTTCCTATCTTGAGCCGTATCACTCGCTGAGTCTTTTCAACTATACGCCCTACGGGCTTATAACCATTTTGCGCGATGCAGGATTTCGCGTTGCCGAGCTTCGGCCCGGTCAGGACTGCTGGAGCGTCATTTTACGCCAGATGGTCGGCGGCAGCCCGCGGCTCAGCAGATTATTACGGCTTGTCTCACCTTTTACTGCCGCAGTACGTGCGGTCGGATTCATATGCGGCCTGGACAGCAAAACGCTCAATTTCCTCAAGATTCAGTTTGCAGGCCACCTCTGCTTTCTGGCGTACAGGGAGCCGGCATGAAGTTCGCTCTGATCTGCAAGCGCCGCTACACGAACCGTGATCTGTTGGCTGACCGATTCGGCAGGCTGTACCATCTGCCAGTCCAGCTTGCGCGCAATGGCTGCCCGGGGACGGTTCTGGCCGCTGACTATGGCGGCCGCACTGCTCACATGCAAAAGCTTGATGGCGTGCCTTTTTACAGCCTTCCTTTTTCTGCCCTGGGGCTTGTAAGTTTTTCTCTGCAGGTGCTGCGCCATCTTGCAGCCTTTCAGCCCGACGTCATAATCGCGAGCGGCGATACCCATTTCGGTGCGCTGGGGCTGTTCGCCGCGCATCGGCTTGGACTTCCGTTTGTGTTTGATATCTATGATGATTATCGGGTGTTCGGCACGAATCGACTGTTGGGGATGAAAACGCTTTTTGCAAAAGTTGTCAGGCAGGCCACGCTTGTTATAACCGCCTCACAGCCTCTGCACGACAGGCTTGTGCAGCTCAATCCACGCAGTATGGTGATAGAAAACGGAGTCGATCCTGCTCTTTTCAAAAACAGGAACCGCGCTGATGCGCGATTCTCTACAGGCATTGATCCCCATGCCGTTGTTCTAGGCTACTTCGGCCATATCAGCCGCGGGCGTGGCGTTCAGGTGCTCCTTGATGCCGCAGGCATGCTGCAGAAAGAATATCCGGGCCTGCGGCTGCTGCTTGCAGGGAAAAGGGACCCTGATTTTGCACTTGATAATGCTTGTATAGATTACCGGGGCGAAGTATCTCAGGCCGATGTGGCGGCATGCATCAGCGCATGCAATGTTGCCGTGATCCCCTACCTGCCTTCACCTCAGACCGACGTAAGCAACCCCTGCAAAGTCGCCGAATATCTTGCCTGCGGTGTGCCGGTTGTTGCCACTGCAGTTAGCAATATTGCCGAACTTTTCGCACAGGCGCCGCACATACTCTGCATTCCCGGAGACCCCGCTGACATGGCCCGCGCTATCAGGCTCCAGCTGACATCCCCGGTTATGCTCGAGCTGCCACAGACGCTTACCTGGGAAGCCCTCGGCAGGCGCCTTGCCGACAGGCTGCACATTCTTACCCCCCACACGGCCGGCATTTAAATATGCAGCTTCAGTTTGTAGAGAACATACAGCGCATGAAAACTGCGCTGCGCAGCCTTCCAGAACGAGCTGGTTTCGTTTTTGCGCTGAACCGCCCGCTCTTCGGCAAGCCGTTGCGTGAGAAATTTTGTAGTGCTGCCGAGCCCCTCGCCCTGCATTTCCGCAACAGGAAAATCTCCGAAATAAACAGAAACGCCTGCCTGCAGGCAGCGGTAAAAAAAATCATAGTCCATGGCTATGGAAAAATCCGTATCATAGCAACCTAAGCGCTCATGGATCCGGCGATGAATAAAAGCGCCCTGATGCAGCAGAATCGTTTTGAAATGAATCCACCACGTGAGCTGCCGGGGCCGCAACAGCAGCCTGCCCCGCAGGCTGTCATAAAGAAAAATCGGGAAGCTGAGAATATCGAACTGCTCTTTTTGCGCCAGGGCATGAACTGTTTCGAGTGTGCGCGGTTCAAGAAGCCGGTCATCAGCATGAATTACGAGAATATATCTGCCCCGCGCTTTTTTCAGACCCTTATTCAGCGCATCAGCAATGCCCTGGTCAGGCTCTGAAATCCAGCTGAGATTATATTTTTTTTCATTGGCTTTGAGTATAGTGAGTGTGCCATCCCCGGACCCTCCGTCGATCACAATATGCTCCAGATTTTGAAAAGTCTGGCAGCGAATGGAATCAATGGTTGCGGCAAGGGTTGACCCGTTATTGAAGGAAGCAGTCAGGATAGTAAAAAATGGCGATTTATTCATGCGCTTTGTCGTTAAAAATTTTTCTTACCAGCTCCACATCCGAATTTCAACTACCGAAGAAGCTTTTGATCTCCTGGAGGGTCTGTTTGTCAAGTGCAGCCCCGCGCATTTCATCGCGCACCGCACGCCACCACAGGGCAAAGCCTCGTGTATGTCTTCGCATACTCAGCGCAGTCCAGATCGCAGCCAGAAGAAAGCCTGGCGCTGCGCCCCAGAGAAACATGCCGAACTTCAGCCGGTTTCTGACCCCGTTATACAGATACATCGGCTGTCGGTCAGAAGACATGCCGACCCGGTGCAGGATTTTCGCCCCCGGGTCAACCATAAGGGAATAGCCGAGCTTTTTAACGCGCACGGCAAATTCTGCTTCCTCCAAAGCTAAAAAATATTTTTCCGGCAGGCCCTGCACCATGTCCCAGACACTGAGCCTGCACAGGATAGCTGCACCGGGCAGATAGTCAACAGCGTAGGGCTCGGGCTTTTCTATCGCGGTCAGGCCCTCTATGGTTACGCGCAGTTTTTTGATTACGCCGCCGCATGCCCATATTTTATCAGGGCAGCTGGCATACGGCATGCAGGGGCCGACTGCTCCGACCCGATCCCGGTCAAGCAATTCCCGGAGCCGCTGCACCGCATCAGAAAGTACCAGCGTATCATTGTTAAGAAGCAGAACTGATTGATGCTCTGCCGTGCGACCCGCGCGAACAGCCAAATTGTTGGCCTGTGCAAAACCCGCCTCGCCTCCCGCTCTAAACAGTTGCGCTCTTGTTTTAAAGCGCTCTGGAATCTCAATTTTTTGCGCCGGGTCATTGTCCGCTATTATTATGTCAAGGAAGTCAAAAGCCGCGATGCTTTCGACGCAGTCCCAGGTAAGGGATTCGTCCCCGTAATGAACAATTGCGCACAGAGTCCTGTTGTCGTTTATGTTTGTCACCTTTGACAAGCCGGGAAAGCCTTTCTAGTTGGATGGTTCACGAAGCAGCCACAACCTTGCCGCAGCGCAAAGTCCAGTGTTTTCAACGCACAACCCCTGTTTGTATTATTCTGAAATACATTGGCGCTCTTTCTGCCTTGCCCGCTGCTGCTCCTCTCATCCATTGTCTGCAAAGACGACCTTGCCGCTGATGGAACATATTTGATGCGGGGCTTTTAAGCTCCCTGTAAATCTTTATTGACAGGCTTGCGGCATCCGTCTTTTTGATGTTCGATAAAACGCGAGCGCTCATTCCATGTTTTTACGCCATGATGCCGAGCAGAGGTCGACAGCCTGATATGTACATAAAACACCATCCCGCATGGAGCCCAAGAGGGTCAGAGGGGTGAAAGATTCGATATTTCCATCCCATCATCCCCGAACTTTTTTTCATCTGCGTAGCCATTATGAATAGCTGTATGGGTAAGGCATTTGTCGCCGTACTTGATTTTTAAATAGTCCTCAGCCTCTTTGAATACTTTGATCGTGAGGTCATAAAAAGGGACTTCGCGAAGAGGGAAAGCCATCGGGTAGGGAATATTCATCCGGGTCTCCAAAGCAAGTCTGAAGCCCTTAAACCCATAAGCCACCAAACCCTCCGATAAATCGTAACCATTCTTCCACCAGTATGACTTTCGCCAGTTATACTTCCGAACACTCTCCATGAACAACGCCAAGCCATGATTAAACAGGTGCCTCTTTTTTAATTTAGCAAAGGGGATATGCAAAAACAGTTCAAGGTCGGTGACCGTCAGATCGTCCTCAATACTGTTTATTTTAATATGGCGATCCGGGTTCAGGTTTTTAGGATGCCGCACCCTGTTCTCCCAATTCCATGGCCTTTTATCTTCATGCTGCCATATATAATAGTCACCCGTAGATGTGACCAAATCGTATATCTGATTTCGACTGCTATCCATAACCCCGATGTCGATGTCGGTGTCCCATGGGATAATGCCCCTATGCCGGATAGCTCCAAGCAGAGTCCCGCCGGATGCCCAATATTCAACACCGTTAAAATTAAGAAGGTCAAGAAGTTTTAAGAATCTTGGTTTAATGACATCCCTGAGTACTTTGGTATATTCGTTGTAAATCATGTAAACCCCTTACATGAAAAGCTGCCGGGCAGCTTTCAGGTCTTCGCGGAAATCGACCTCGATGCATCTGCAATCAGATATGTCAACAGGGTAAAAAGCCCTTTTTTCCCCAATGCATAATTCAATCGCCTTTTCAAAATAATCATTGTTTTCGCACTGGTCCAGACAGTTTAAAAACAGGGGCAGATCTTTTTTTGCAATTTTATTTATGCCGACGGCCTCGCCTTCAGCATTGCCGACGGTTTTTGATATGCCCGTAATAGCTCCTTTGGCGTTTGTGGCATATTTTACTTCTTCTTTGCCGCATTTTTCTTTGTTCACGGCGATTGCATTTCCCGATGCCTGCATAACGCGCTTAATAACGGCTTCCTCCAGACACACATCACCATTCATCCAAATGATATCTTCTGCGCTGACCGCACGCATTCCCGCCAGCAGGCTTTTTGAGGTGTTCGTGCTCCGATAACGAGGATTGAACACAAACAGAAGGTCCGGGAATGCATCCATAATCACTTCTTTTTTATAGCCGACAACAATAACAATCTCCCTGATTTTGAGGCCGCGCAAAATTTTTACCTGCTTATCGAGAATTGTTTCGCCATCAGGAAGAACAGTCAGGCATTTAGGTTTATTTGCGTTTAATCGGCTCCCGATTCCTGCTGCAAGAATAACTGCTTTCATGCTGTCTCCTGTCCTTAAAAATTTACGGAATGAATCCCCCTCAGCAAGCCTTGGGGTATTTAACCGTGCGAAATCAAATCGCACATCGATGAATATTGTTGCCGTTACACTGCAAGCGCCTTAAAAATTAAAGGCCCATTTTTCATAAGTATAAACGCAGCCGGTCTAGATTTGCTCGCGTCTCTTGTTGAGCCGTTTTCTCCTTTTCCGCTGCATCCATTCGGGGACCAAACCACGGGCAATCAGCATGGCGGTAAGCGCATAAAAGGCGGTTTTCAAATAAAACCAGCCCATCTGAACCGCGATGGGGATCCTGGCATCCCAGCATCCGCATGTCGTATGGATTCTGGGATAAGCATTGCGGTGCGTGCACAGCACTTTTTTGAGTGCTTCGAAATATGCCCTGTTCAGCGTTCCCGCAGAGCCATGATGCAGGGCTGCCGGCAGCACATAGACTGACAGCCCCGAAGCATGTATCCGTAGACAGTATTCAACGACATAGGCGTGCCAACCGTCGCATACAGATGCATCAAATGCATGCGTTTCAAATACCTGCCGTGGAACTATAGCACAGCACTCATCTACCGTCATAGCCATCTCCGCCTCTCGAATCGCATGCCCCACATGCTTCGGCGGTACGCTATGGGTAATATTTGTCAGAAGCCTCCCCCCCCTGCTTCCGGCTACCCCCGCAATACCGAGCTGCGGCAGGGCATCAAGCATGTTTTCTGTCTCCTCAAGCCAGGCCGGCGAGCCAAGGTCGATATCCTGATGGGCAAACATGATATATTTGCTGCCGCTCTTTGTTTGGCAGGCGCCGTAATTGAGCGCCTCCGCCGCTGAGCTGAATCTGCCGATGGTGTTATCAAGTGCTATGAGCTCAAAGGCCGCGCTTTGCACCTGGAGGCTTTTTAATAAATGCCCGGCATATACATTTTTATTATTATAGACACAAACAACCGCGATCATAGACCGAACCGTTCCTTCTGGAATTTAAAGGATTACCAATTTTCTGAGTCTGCCTGAAGCCGCTTTCTCTTTTTCCGCTGCAGCCATGCAGGCACAAGCCCGGAAGCTATAAGCCTTCCGGCGCAATCACACACAACCTTCCGTACATTCCATGCCAGCCGCTGCAGGCCGGACCGCTGCATTTCAAAATATCCTCCTGAGCTCCCGCCGCTTTTGAGCTGCTGCTGTTTCCAGCGGCTGTATTGCGAGTCACCGAACAGGTAGTTGCCTTCCCCGTGATGCGTGGCACAGGTCCCTTCCAGATAGCCGTTGACCAGGCCGGCATCCCGCAGCTTCTGATACAGCGCACGATCATCGCTGCAGTACACTTTGCCCGGGGGCGAGGGATAGACCTGTCCTTGCAGAACCGTTTTGAAGCAGTCTCCGGTTATGCCGAAAACTCCTCCAGCGACATTGGCAAAGCGGGGCGTTCGAAGGCTGAACACCGATTGATCGCGGCCCAGATACTGCGTTGCCTGCTCCGGCAGGTTGAGCTCAGGGCTGAACCCATTGTCTTCATAGCGCATCGAGATCATGCCCGCATTGGAGATGCAGCGCAGCGCCCGGTCCAGAAGCAGCAGACTGTCTTTAGAAAACGTGATGTCGCCGTCCATGGAAATTATGGCATCAGGAACAGTGCCGGCGTCAAGAAGCTCCCGGGTGAATGTATTTACGGCACCTGCTTTGCCGATGTTCTTTTGAAGCAGGCGGATAGAGAACCGGGGATGCTGCAGCCGGACCAGTTCCTCGCGCAGGCCATCTTGTGAGTTGTTGTCAATGACGACCACCTGAAAGCGGTCGTTTCCTGCAACGGCTGCCGAAAGCGAGCTGAGCGCCTTCAGTGCTGTTTCTTTAAAATAATAGGTCACCATCAGGACAAGTGTTTTATGTTCCCCATCGATCATGATTCCGCACCCCGCTTTTTCCCCGGATTACTGTTTTGGCCCACAAGCAGCCGGACATAGTCGCGGCAGAAATCATCGTTGCGGGCGGATTTTTCAAGCACGCACCTGTGCGCGTTGAGCGACAGGTGCTGATAATCGTTCTGGTCTGAAAGGGCCTGTTTGATGGCAGCCACGAATGCCGCAGCGAGACTTTCCTCATCCTGAGCCTCTATTAAAAATCCGTTACTACCGTTCTGCACATGCGCGCCGATGGCGCCGACATTTGTCGATACCGGAACAACACCATGGGCCATAGCCTCCATCAGCACAAGCGGCAGGCCCTCCCGCTCTGAAGTTATGAGCAGCACATGGGCCTCTCGGTACATGCCGGCCAGGATGCTGTCGTCCAGGATTTCACCTGCAAAAAAGCAGTATTTGCAATCCCCGGGCAGAATGCGCTGCTGCACGTCGCCCACCAGCGTAAAGCTTGCCTCGGGATCAAGCGCTGCATAGGCATGCGCAATCCGGCCGACCAGATGCACCCGTTTTTCCGGGCTGCCCCTGCCGACAAACAAAATCTTTTTCTTCCCGAACGGCTTCTCCCGGTAGGCCGGCGGAACAGGCACTTTATTTTCGATGATGCTTATTCTTTCCAAATATGCAGGATCGATTCTATGTTCAGCATATAATGCTGCAAAGTCATCCGCGGTCTTCCTGCTGATCACCACCCGGGCGTCAAGCAGCGGCACATACGGCAGCGAGACAAGTTCCGTTCCGGCGCTGAACGCATGGGTGAGATCGATTTTTTTTACCCCCTCTGAAAAAAGCGGCAGCATACGGCAAAATAAAAACGAGTTGGAGCTGAAAACAACGGCGTTTTCGGTGCGGCTGATCCATTCGGCCAGGAAGCCCATGGCGATAAAGCGCGTGATGAGGAGCTCGCAGAAGAAGGAAATATCCACCAGGCGGGACCCTTCTGCAAAGGCCTTTTTGAATGCCGTGTTATCTGACCTGCTGACGATTAAAACCCGCGGCAGATACTGCCGGAAGCAGGCAATGATATCGGCATGCACCCGTTCAGCGCCGCCGGTATGGCAAAAGGGAAATATCATGAAAATCGCGGGCTGCGAGGGATCATCGTTTTTGATGCAGCAGCTGATCAGCCGCCCGAGCAGCCCGCCGCAGGCGTACAGGCCGCGCTTTACCTGTTGCACCAGTATTTTCTGCACAAGCCGAAGCAACTGCCCGGAAAATGAGCGCAGCACCTCTGTGGCAAAACCGTTCCACGAGCGGGCTTTTATTTTTTTTGTGATGAACCCGGCTTTCGAGCGCAGCAGCTTTATGGTGTCGCCATAGCCGCCCCGGTTGCTTGCAACAGTAACCGACTGCGCGTGCGATCTGTATTTCAGCAGCGGTTCGGAAATTTTCTCGATTGTATGGCCATCCCCGCAGATGCGCAGCCACAGCTCATAGTCCTCGGTGTGCAGCATGTTAGCGCTATA
>CAYNVA010000070.1:0-2069 GCA_964400575.1 uncultured Thermodesulfobacteriota bacterium
AGCATCAGTGAGAATGCCGGCGAGCCCCGGAACAAAAAGGCCTATAATAACCTTTTTACACGCTTCCAGATTATCCCCTGTCTTGCCCGCCTCTTCCTGATACCGCTTGATCACCTGCGTTGAGTGAGATGCCGCCATGGCAGCAATCAAAAAGGGAAAGACCAGGACAAGGGGATCAAGGTTGAACTTCAGCAGGCTCAGAAACCCCAGCCCCCAGATTGCGCTGATTGCCGCAGCCACGACCGGCAGGATCATGCCCCGCTTTGACCGAAAGAAAAAATAAAAAACCGCCAGCATGGCAAGGACGGTATACGTTAAAATTTTAACCACATCGCCCACATAACTGTCGATATAGCCCAGGTGCATGGGCTCACCTGCAATTGCAATAATGTGGTTTTCATCTTCCATCTTTTTGCGCAGCTCCTGCAGCTCTTTAAAGCTGGTCGCGTAGTCAATCTGCTCCTCGAAGAAGTCAACCATGACAAGAGCACTCTTGCTGTCAAGGGAGACAAGCCCGGGGTAGCAGGCCGGATTGCCGTAGACATCAAGCCTGAGCTTGTGGAGCTGCTCTTCTGTTTTTGGAACCTCCGGCCACATAACCGGCTCTGAAATATACCCCTTGCTGGTGAGCTGCATGTTCCTGATCTTTTTTTCAGCTATGGACAAAATTTTGTAGCGGTCAACGGCATGAAATTTCCTGAGCTCATCGGTAATAAATTTAACCTTGCCCAGCGTGTCGGGATTGAAAATATCAGCGTATTTCCCTCCCTTTGCAGCATCCTTGACCTGCACCATAATCAGGACCTGATTTGACCCACCGAATACGTTGCGTATTTCATTGTGCACATTGATATAGGGATGATTCTGCGGCAGGAGATCCGTGTAGACGGTTTTAACGCTTATTTTGCTTGCATAATAGCCGAAAAAAAGCGTCAGAAGCACAACAAGGCCCAGCACATAATGCCGCCTGTCAATAATAATATTTGCAATACGCTCCATCATAGCCGGTGCCCTTTAAAAAGAGTATGTATGGTGTTTCATTCAATAATATTTTTTTCAAGGCCTTCGGGCATTTTAAATCCCTCAAAGATATACGAAAGCCCGGAGCAGAAGCTCCATGATTCCCCTGCATCAGTTGTTTTCAAAATAGTGCCTGCTGCGCCGACAATCCAACCTTTATTCCGGCTGCTGAAAACAACATTTGCCAAAAGCAGCTTTGACTTAATACTCTCGTCCTGTTTGCCCCAGGTCATACCGCCGTCACGCGACAGCAGGTAGGTGCCTTTGTTGCCCACAGCCCAACCGCGGTCTGCCTTGACAAAAATATTATAAAGCGGTTCTCCCTTCTTGGTTTTCAGCAGCTCCCAAGTGCTGCCGCCGTCTGTTGTGCGCATAATGGTTGAGTCCATGCCGCATATCCAGCCATGCTGCTTATCAGCAAAATAAAGACCGAACAGTGTTGGCCGGGGATTGTCGTATTCCTCCTCAAGGCCTTCCCGTTTAAAAAACTCCGGGACCACAGGCTCCCATGTAGCGCCGCCGTTTGCCGTACGCAGCATGATGCCAGCCTCTCCGATAATCCAGCCGTTTTCCCGGTCTGCAAAACAAACCTTATTGAAAATCTTGTCGCTTTCTTCGTTTTGCCTTGTCCAGGTGTTCCCGCCGTCTTTTGTATGCAGAATGGTCGAATATTCACCCACTGCCCAGCCCCGGTCTTTGTCTGCAAACCAGATTGCCAGCAGGTGCCGCTTGGTGCCCGGATCCTGACGTTTCCACGTAGCACCGCCGTCGGTGGTGTGCAGCATCACGCCCTTGATGCCTGCTGCCCAGCCGTATGTATCATCAAGAAACTTAATATCGCACAGAAGCGTATCAACCCCGGATTTCTGTTCCGTCCAGGTCTCTCCGCTGTCAGCCGAGCGATAAATGACGCCAAAATCACCGGCAACCCAAACGTTGTTTTCATCGGGAGCTGAAACGGCAATGACATCATCGGAAGTGACCATCTTAATGGTGGGCATTTTCATCTTTTCTTTTGCCCTGCCGCACCCTGACGTGACAGTAAGCGC
>CAYNVA010000071.1:0-4608 GCA_964400575.1 uncultured Thermodesulfobacteriota bacterium
TTTCATCCTCTGTGCCCTGAATGACCTGTACGCACTGCAGGCCTGCAATTTCCGCAGGCAGATCCCAGCGACCGGCATCAGAAAAGAAATCCGCTTTCAGCTTTTGCACGTCGTCCGGAGGTATGTTGCGCTTCAAAGACAACAGTTCTTTGGGTGTTGCCCAAACAGAGAGAGCGTCAACAGGATGCCTGGCGGCATACAGAAGCCCCACATACCCGCCAAGGGAACTTCCCAGTATCCCGAAATGCCCTGACAGTTTCGCATGGCCCGATATGTGCCGCATCACGGCTTCCAGTTCCTGAAGGCGGCGCGTGACCGTGGTGTCGGCGATATCACCCGTACTTTCCCCGCAGCCGCTAAAATCAAACCGCACAACAGCAAAACCAGCCCGAGAAAATGCTTCCGCGATATGCAGAAACTTGTCGCTTTGCATGCTGCTGAAAAGGCCATGGCAGGTGATAACCGCCGGAGCACTAGTTTCGCACAGGTGCAGCACCCCGCTGATAATTCTGTCCTCAAGCTGCAGGTAAATTTTTTCCTGATTCATTATGCCGGGGTTCTGCATGGTGTGTGTAAAAGCGCTCCAGAGGCATAGGGGGAATAATAAATAGCGCCATTTATTCTTCTTCCTGCGCGCCGTTGCTGTCGTCGGGCCCCCGGGACACTACCACACGGGCAGGCCGAAGAAGTTTGTCGTTCAGGAAATACCCCTTCTGGAATTCCGCAATAACCGTATTTTCAGCATACTGCCCGTGCTCCTGCTGTGCCATGGCCTCATGCTTTTCAGGGTCAAACGTCTGCCCGATGGAATCAAACGGTTTGATATTGAATTTTTCGAGCGTAGCAAGGAACTGTTTGAAAATCATTTCCACGCCTTCGACCACTGCAGCTGCATCTGCTGCGGTTTTTGCCTGCTCAAGGGCCCGCTCGAAATTGTCAGCCACGGGCAGAAGATCCAGCGCCATCTTTTCAGCGCCGTATTTTGCAAGGTCGTCTTTTTCACGCGCAACGCGCTTGCGGTAGTTGTCGAATTCGGCCATGGTGCGCAGCAGCCGGTCGGAAAGCTCACCGTTCTCTTTTTCAAGCTTGTCGATCTGCTCAACAATGGCCTCCCGGTCTGAAAGGCTGATGCCCTGCTCATCACCCGGCTCATCTGCCTGGCTGGCTTCGGAAGAATCGCTGACTATTTCATCCTCTGCAGCTTCAGAAATTTTGTGTTTTTTGGGGTGACTATGATCGTTTGCCGGCATGTGTTTTTTGCTCGCAGACACGGTTTATCATGCTCCCTTTTTATTGTCTTCAGAAAACCATCACCTGCGGCGGTGGTTCCTGAAGAAGGCAACTCAAACACTTCGTTATTTTTTGATTACGCCCTTTTAGAGCATTTAACAAATTACTACAACCATTATTCATGTGTTATAGACCAACACACGGCTCGGTCATTCCGGCTTGTCCGGAATCATTTTTCAGCACACCAAAAGGGATTCCCGTCAAGCGGGAATGACAACAAAGCAATCCATACAGCTAACGCATGCAACTGTTTTCTGATTGTCGGTTACAAGATTTAGTTACATTGCTCTAAGTTGAAAACATAAGGATTAGAACACTGTTGTCAAGTCTTCGAGGGATTTTTCCTGAAAAGATGCATGATTTAACGACAGCTTTTCAAGATACGTCCGGGCCGGTCAGCCATTTTTGTCGCTGCGGAGTTTTTTAACTATACCCTTGCGCCGCAGCCGGCGGCGCATTTCCTGATCCTCATGCTGCATGATATTGAGCAGATACGCCTTTTCGTTTTCAATGGCAATCCGGTAGAGGTCGTCCTGTATGCCCCAGCGCTCCGTGAAATGGGATGCCATAAACCGATCGACACTTTCAAGTTTGTTTTTGAAGCGATCGGCTGCAAGCGAATAGAAATTCAGGGTCTTGCGCAACAGGTCCTCGGCGCTGTTATAGCCGCTTACCAGGCCTTCCTGAAATTCCTGATACAGGTAAAAAAGTTTTTCAAGATGCGCCCTGTCTGCCATTTGCGCAAGCAGATCGGCAGCGGCAAGCATTTTCCCCAGCAGCTCAACGTCACGGGACGGCCACAGGATGGCGTTGAAGTCGGCGCTAAGATCCGTGCAGCAGATCATGGTCTGGCAGGCTATGATATCATCGGCTGTAAAGCTGTTCTGCCTGCCATAGTGACCGGCAAAATCCATGCTGCGGCGCACATGGGTCTGCGTATGCTTGCCGCCGGCCCCGGTGGCGTCGTCTTTTTCCTGAACATAGCCCGAATCATGCAGCAGGGCCGCAATCATGCCGAGCTTGACTGCCGGAGCGGGCAAGCGCACACCTGCTGCCGCCGCCCCGTGGACCAGCCGGATCATGGCCAGCAGTGTTTCAGCACAGTGCTGGAAATCATGGTAACCGGTGCTGCATGCCTGGTATCCGGGATATTCTCCGGCATAGAGGCGCGTTGTGTCCTGAAAAGCCTTTATAACCGGGCCTGCATCAGTGCAGGGAAAGACCATCTGCAGTATCGCTTCGTTTTCATGCAGGATACCTTCGGCAGAATCCATGTTTATAATATCATAAAGGCGTTTAGAATTCATGCTGCGTGTCTGAGTGTGTGCACAGAGTGCGTTGTATACGGTTGCATACCGGACTGCGTTCAGTAGTTTTTTATGATCGGCATGTTCTGGCTGGTTGCAAGATAGAGACTGTACTTGACTCCTTCCAGGATATAGGCTGCCAGCCCAGAGTCGCTTTTCCACCAGGTGTGTTCGCTGAACACGTCATTGGGCGCGCCTGCCGCCTCAACGGCAATATCTGTGCCTTTAAAAACTTTTGTAAAAGCGTAGGCTGCCCGGCGCGTATGGAAATCATCTGTTGCGATTATGATGCGCCTGTAGCTGTTTTTGCGCGCCCAGTCCTTCAGGTCATAGGCTTCATCAAAAGTTGAGGTGGCGCCGCCTTTTTGTGACGGCACAAGGGTCAGCTCACACTCGGCGTGCAGCATGTGCAGAAGAGCCTGCGCCTTGTCCCTGTTCGTGCAGGGCAGTTGTGCCGCAAGAGCATTAATCGGCCGTTCCTGCGTCATGAGAATGCGCGGCGCATAGCCATCCTTGTACAGGTCAATTGCCCGGGGCAGGCGTGTTTCAATACCGCCGGAAAGCACGACTATGGCATCGGCGCCCCTGGTTGCAGTGTGCACAGTAAAAAATTCGGCATACGACGTCAGCAGGGGTACGTGATAATACAAAAAAAGACCCGCGCAGATGCAGCACAGCAGAGCGTAGAAAAACAATTTTTTCATTGCTGCTGCTGCATCCGGGGCGGCCATGTCCGGGCATCGCAGTTGTGCATGCGGTGCCGGTCAACAAGGCTGGCCAGTTCGTTTTCGCTCAACAAGTTCTGTTTCACAAAAAATTCCCCGATGCGACGCTGCAGCCAGCTCTGCCTGCTCACCAGCGTTGTCTGCTCAATGGCGGTAATATAGCCGATGCGCACGGCGCACTCGCCGAACCGCTCTTCGAGCCGGCGTTCGGTGAGTATGCTTACCACATCGCGCTGCGTGAGTATGCCCGATTGCATGGCTATCTGGCCGATGCACGGCCGCAGTGTGCGCTGCCATGAGATCGCCTCTATGAGCATGCGCCACGATATGTACCCGGTATAATAGAGATACTGCCCCAGCATCAGATTGCGCCGGGGAATGGGGCCGCGGTAGAAATGATCAACTGCTGAGCGGCGGTGACGGCGCTGCAGCGACTGGTACTGGCTCTGGTCGCAAAACGTCTGCTTGTGCTGCCGGCTGTGCTGATACTGCGTGCGGGTGCGCCGTCCGGTGAAAACAGGGTCGGAAACGATACGGCGTGTTTTGTTTTCCACATAGGACAGGAGCAGCTCATAGGCCTGCTTGACGGTATGGAATTCTTCCTGAAGCCTGCGGGGCGAATTGCCGATCTGTTTTGCCCGGTCAGGGTGGGTTTCAAGGGCGCGTTTTTTATAGGCGGATTTGACGCCGATAGGCTGCAGATAGCGGAGAAACTCAGTTGATACGTTCACCTGTGAACCGAAGATGGTTCGGCATGCTTCGAAGAGTTCAACAGCTGATACCTGAGCAACAGACATATGTCATACACCATTGGCACTTTGCGAAATTTTCCTAAGAATATCAATATATTATATATTTCGCAAGAGAAAAAGCTGAACTTTCCAATGAAAAAGGGAGCCATGCAAGGCTCCCCCTGAAAGGATTATCAGCAGTTTCAGGCTGCTTTGTTTTCCGGTGTGCTTGCGGGCTTGTTTTCCGGTGTGCTTTCTGAGGCTTTGGCTGATTCACTGGATTCAGTTTTGGCGCTGGTGTCCGTTGCGTCCGAGCCAGACTCTTTCTTTTTGTTTTTGCCTTCCAATTTCTTATCCTTGTTTGCGTAGTCAGTGGCGTACCAGCCGGTACCCTTCAGCTGAAACGAGCAGTTGGAGACAAGCTTCTGGATTTTTGTGCTGTTGCAGGAGGGGCATTTTTTTACAGGCTTGTCGCTTGAGTTCAGGAATACCTCAAATGGCGCTCCGCAGGATTTGCATGCATACTCATAAATCGGCACGGCTCTTTCCTTTCTT
>CAYNVA010000072.1:0-3731 GCA_964400575.1 uncultured Thermodesulfobacteriota bacterium
CCCGAAAAAGGCAACGGCAGCGCAGTGGCTTGATATCATGAAAACAGCCCATGGCCTCGGGCTCAAGTCAAACGCAACACTGCTGTGGGGCCACATCGAAACCGATGAAGAGATTGCCGATCATCTCATGAGCCTGCGCGATCTTCAAGATGAAACCGGCGGCTTTCAAACGTTCATTCCCCTGCCGTTTCATTCCGCCAATACCGAGCTTGCGGGCCAGAACAGGCCCACGGCATTCGAGCAGCTCAGGCTGTTTGCCGCCGCCCGGCTGCTGCTTGATAACTTCGACCATATCAAGGAGTACTGGATCATGACGGGCCTCAAAATCGCGCAGCTTGCGCTGCTGTTCGGCGCAGACGACGTGGACGGCACCGTGGTCGAGGAGCGCATCGGCCATGCCGCCGGCGCTGACACAGCCCAGGGCCTTACCAAAGTAGAGCTCATGGAGATCATCCGGCAGGCGGGCATGCAGCCGGTGCAGCGCGATACGCTGTACAATGAGATTGCGCTTTAATGTCATTGCCGGATTGAAGGGAGCTTGCTGTGATGCCCCCGGTTTGTTCTATAACGCTTATTGAGCTTTCAAGCTTACAGCGGGCCCTCCGGAATCAGTTCAAGCACCTGCTCCCGCCGCTCAGTACTCAGCACCGGCAGAAAGTACGCTGCAATCACCAGGCCGATATAATACTCTGAAAGGTTCGCATGGGTTAGTTCATTGCCGGCATCAAGCCGGTAAAAGCCCATGTATCGTGATGTCCCGATAGAGGGCATGATAAAGCCGCCATAAAAGATGATCTGCCGGATAAAGGTATCATCTGTTTTGTAGTAAAAAAGATTGCCGTCCGTGCCGGAATTGACATGTTGGAAAACCGTCGGGCCGGCGTTGATCTTCAAGCCCCTGATAATAGGTTTCCAGTCGGGCAGCTCTTCCGTGTAGGCCGCCTGGTCATAGGTGGTCTTCCCGGCTTTCAGCAGTTCTTCAACCGCCACATAGCGGAACATCTCATACATGATCATGTCCATCAGTGTTGCATAGATTTTAAATGAATCCAGGCTCTCATGCTCAAAGCTGCTGAGATTATCCATCACGCCCGGCAGATCGTCGTGGACGGAGACCGCCACGTTAAAGCCTGGAAAGTTCGGAAAATCCTGCCAGCTGAGCTGGTCTTTTGAGCTCACGGAGCCGGCAATTTCGAAGTCATACATGGTATAGCGGTTGGCGCCGTCTTGCTGCCGCTCCTGATGATAAAAAGCCCGGTAGCCGCTGACCGACTTGGTTGTGCCTATGGCATTGCCGCTGTAGGTAACGGTCGAGAGCTGAAAGTTCCGCACGCCCTGCGCCGGACAGATGCCGGGAACAGCAATTGTTATGCTGATTGCCAGCCCAATGAGAATCATCCTGCGAAAGCTCTGCTGCATGGTATCCTCCTTTACGCGGTTAAGTTCGTAGGGCGGGGGCTAACCCGCCGTTTCCATTGTTGAGCGTTATCCCCTGCCGCCAATCATTTCAAAAAAATTAAAAAAATGGCCGCTGTTTTTTTAGCTGTTAGCAGATTCATTTCGGCGGGCTGGCGCCAGCCCTGCAAGCTTATTTGTGAACGCCAGGCAGGGGCGTAAAACAATAGTGCAAAAGCCCCCTGTGGGTGAAACCTGTAATTTCCAGTATAGCATGAAAAAATAAACGTCTCACAAATAAAGGCTGCAAGTGCCGGAGGCGGTGCTGAAGTTTATGTAATTTGTCAACAACGCATGTGACCCTGAACGGCCACATGCTGTTATTGTTTGCAACAGGAAATAAACAATGCTAAAAAACAAATAGATTGGCCGAACCATGCACTCCTTTTTATTGCGCAAGGAGAAAAGCCCATGAGAAAACATACAGTGCGAGTATCTGTTTTTGCTCTTCTGCTGTTTGCCGTGTCGGCTGTTCCGGGCATGCAAGCAGGCGGCGGCAGCGGTCTAACCCCGAATATTTACGCTGCAGCTTCATGGGCGGATAACGCAACCGTCACCACAAACCGGGGCGATGTGCAGGGATATGAAGATAATTATACAACCCGGGTCTGGAAGGCCATCCCGTATGCCAGGCCCCCGGTGGGAGAGCTGCGCTGGAAAGCCCCGCAGGATCCTGATTCCTGGTCGGAGATCAAGCAGAGTAAAGAGTTCTGCAGCTGGTGCCCGCAACCCGGTTCTGACAACGGCACAACCGTCCTCAAGGGCAGCGAGGATTGTCTCTATCTGAATATATGGCGGCCGCGCTCAACAGAGAAAAATCTGCCCGTTTACTTCTGGATTCATGGCGGCAGCAACAAGGTCGGCTCTGCCGACCCCTACATCAGTGCGACTCTGGCCGGCAAGCACAACATGGTTGTTGTTACCATCAACTACCGGCTTGGCCCCCTGGGATGGTTCACCCACCCGGCACTGCGCGAAGGCCAGGATCCCCTCAGCAGCTCCGGCAATTTTGCCATCCTTGATATCATAAAAGCCCTTGCATGGGTCCGCGACAATATCGAGGCTTTTGGCGGTAACCCGAATAATGTTACCATTGCCGGTCAGTCCGCCGGCGGGGTGAATGGCTTGATCCTGATGATTTCACCCTCGGCCAAAGGCCTGTTTCACCGGGTCATATCGCAGAGCGGCGGCCTGACGCCGAAAACTCAGGAAGAGGGCGACGAATATGCCAATAGCGTTATAGAGGCGCTGCTGGTGATGGATGGAACGCCTGCGGACAAAGCAGGCGATGAACGGGAGAGCATGAGCACTGCCGAAATTAAAAACTATCTCCAATCAAAAACCACGGCAGACTTTTTTGCGGCAACCGCCGGGCTGAAGGGTAACCCGGATGTTTTCAATGATGGAGCGGTCATTCCTGCCGAGGGAGCCGACGCCTTTGATGATCCTGCAAAATATACTCAGGTTCCCATTATTATCGGCAGCGGGTCGGAAGAGGGAAAGCTGTTTACCTATCTATTTGGTTTGGAAAAAAAGTTGCCTAAAAGGCTCTACCAGTGGATTGGAAAAAAGGGATCACAAATTGCCCGTATCACGGGGCTTGATTCCCTGGCATACAAAATGAGCGCTCATAGCACGCAGCCGGGTGTTTACTGCTATATCTTTGAGTACGGGCAATACCGAAGGCTGGGCTATAATGCCTGGCCAACCGACACCGGGCCCACAGACAAAATGAGCTGGGCCATCGCCCTCGGGGCCTGCCACGGCCTTGATATACCCTTTAATTTCGGCCTTATCGGCTCATTCTCCCTGCTGGGAGGTATTGAGAAGCTCGTCTTTCGGGAAGACAATCGCCCGGGTTGGCAGGCACTATCGGACGCCATGATGATCTATAATGCTCAGTTTGCCCGAACGGGCAATCCAAACATTACCGGCCAACCGGAATGGACGCTGTGGCCCCAAACAAAGCTCTCTTTGAAGCCGCGGTTTATGCTCTTTGATGCCAATGATACCGGGGCGCTTTTAGAAATGGCGCGGGATGTTCGTTAGACAACAGGCGATATCAGCTGCGAAATTTCAAAAAACCGCTCTGCCGGAGTTGAGCTTCAAACCGGCGTCGGCAATATTTCGATTATCGGCATTACCGATTACGCGTTATCGGGCTTTATTTCCCTGCGGGCTTCCTTTGAACTGGGCGCGGCCGATGGCAATCTGACCATGGAAACCGGCACCGGTGATATTGCGGTAAACGTGTTTTAAAAAATCGGCACTACGCT
>CAYNVA010000073.1:0-6843 GCA_964400575.1 uncultured Thermodesulfobacteriota bacterium
CATACGGTCAAATATCACGCTGCGGCGCGAAGGATTCTCCGACGATCAGATCCGGCAGGCACTTTCAGTTGCCAATGCCGACAGGCTGGTTGCACAACTGCCCCTTGGCCTTGACTCAGACGTGACTGAGGGGGGCAAAACTTTTTCGGCTGGTGAGCGCCAGCTTTTGTCTTTTGCCCGGGCTGTGCTCATCGACCCGAAAATCCTTGTGCTCGACGAGGCCACTTCTGCCGTCGACCCCATCACCGAAGGCCTCATTCAGGATGCACTTGACCGGATTATGCTGGGGCGAACCTGTATCGTCATAGCCCACAGGTTTTCGACCATCAAAAAGGCCGACCGCATCATTGTGCTGCACAAGGGAAGAATCGCCGAGTCTGGTACCCATGACGAGCTCATGGCATCGAGCCGCCTGTATAAACAGCTCTACGAGTTGCAGTATAAACAATAAGCCGGACGGCTTAATACAACATCTGCATGCCCCGTTCAGGCAGCTCCGGACGACTTCAGAACAAACAAAACCATTGCGAAAACCTGGCGGTTCTGATATTTTTTAATAATGACAAGCGCGCCTGTTTGCGGGCGCGTATTCTATTTTCAGGGCGTCATCAATGAAACGGATCCTTACCATTGCGGCCTCCGACAGCGGCGGCGGCGCAGGCATTCAGGCCGACATCAAAACCATCACCGTGCTCGGGGGCTACGGCCTGAGCGCCATCACGGCCCTGACCGCTCAGAACACCACGGGCGTCAGCGGCGTGCATGCTGTTCCGCCAGCATTTGTCGAGCTGCAGCTCGACGCCGTGCTTGGCGACATCGGTGCTGACGCGGCAAAAACCGGCATGCTCTACAATGCCGCGATCATCAAAGCTGTTGCCCGGGCCCTTGATACATACGGCCTGCCAAACCTTGTCGTTGATCCGGTCATGCGCTCCAAGAGCGGCAGCCCCCTTCTGGAGGACAGCGCTGTGAAGGTATTCAAAAAACTGCTGCTCCCCAGGGCCATGCTGATAACCCCCAATCTTGACGAGGCTGCAGTGCTCTGCGGCTGCGCGGTCGACACGCTTGATTCCATGAAAGACGCATGCCGGGCCATACACGAACTCGGGGCGAAAAATGTGCTCGTGAAAGGCGGCCATCTTGCAGGGGACTGCATTGACCTGCTCTTTGACGGCAGTACCTTTTATGAATTTGCAGGGCCGCGCTTCGACACAAAAAACACGCATGGAACGGGCTGCACGTTTTCAGCGGCCATTGCAACAGGACTTGGGCAGGGCATGCCACTGCGCGACGCCGTAGCCCGGGCAAAAGAATATGTCTCAACGGCCATACGGTTTTCGCTGAACCTTGGCAGCGGTCATGGCCCCACAAACCACTATGCCTGGACAGACCGCAACGCGCAACTGTATACCTGTATCGCTGAACTTGACCGTGCCCTTGCCCGGCTTCGGGATGCGCGCATCGGCAGGCTCATGCCTGAGATACAGTCAAATCTCGGCTTTGCCCTTGCAGCGGCTGCCACGCCCGAAGATGTCGTGGCATTCCCGGGGCGCATCATACGGCTGGGCGACAGCATAACAACCGTTTCACTGCCGCGGCCGGGCGCCTCGCGCCATATTGCAAAAATAATTCTTACCGCCATGAGATACAATCCGGCATACCGCTCAGCCATGGCACTGTGCTACGCCCCCGGGCTGATCGACTGCATCAGATCGCTTGGCTTTACGGTTGGAGAATTCGACCGCCGCGAAGAGCCGGTAAATGTGAAAGTTATCGAGGGATCATCACTTGAATGGGGCACCAAACGCGCCATTGAAGCTGCCGGGGGCGCAGTGCCCGACATCATATTTGACAGGGGCGATGTGGGCAAAGAGCCTGTCACGCGAGTTCTGGGCGCCAGCCCGGCAGACGTGGCCGGCAAAATCATAAAAATCGCACAGGAGTACAAACTATAATGCTTATCCAACAGGCCCGCAAGGGCATCGTGACACCGGAGATGGAAAAAGTGGCAGCCGCAGAAGGTGTGACCACGCAGTACCTGCTTGATGAGATAGCACTCGGGCATGTCATCATCCCGGTCAACAAAAACCACCGCACCATCACCCCCATGGGCATAGGCCGTGGCCTTTCCACAAAAATAAACGCAAACATCGGCACCTCAAAGGATTGCTCAAACCTTGACGAAGAGCTCAAAAAGCTCGATGTTGCAATCGCAGCCGGCGCCCACACTGTCATGGACCTGAGCACCGGAGGGGACATCAATGCCATCCGCCGCGAAGTGCTCAAGCGCTCCACCGTGCCGGTGGGAACCGTGCCGCTCTACCAGGCCGCTATCGAAGCCACCAAGAACAACAAAAAAATCGTTGATATGACGGCCGATGACATGTTCCGCGTCATCCAGCAGCAGGCCGAAGACGGCGTGGACTTTGTGACCGTGCACTGCGGCCTGACGCGCGAGGCGGCACAGCGGCTCAAAAACGAAGGCAGGATCATGAATGTCGTGAGCCGGGGCGGCTCGTTCACCGTGGCCTGGATGATTCACAATAAAAAGGAAAATCCCCTCTATGAGCAGTATGACCGGCTGCTTGACATTGCAGCGGCCTATGACATGGCGCTGAGCCTGGGCGACGGCATGCGGCCCGGCTGTATCGCCGATGCCACCGACCGGTGCCAGATACAAGAGCTCATCACCCTTGGCGAGCTTGCCCAGCGGGCCATGCAGCGCGGTGTGCAGGTCATGATCGAAGGGCCGGGCCATGTGCCCATCGACCAGATTGCCACAAACATGCAGCTGCAGAAACGGCTCTGCCACGGTGCGCCGTTTTATGTGCTCGGGCCCCTTGTGACCGATTCGGCGCCCGGCTACGACCATATCACCTCAGCCATCGGCGGCGCCATTGCCGCCATGCACGGCGCCGACTATCTCTGCTATGTAACGCCTGCCGAGCATCTGCGCCTGCCAACGATTGAAGATGTTCGCGAGGGCGTCATCGCCTGCAAAATTGCAGCCCATGCCGCAGACATTGCAAAGGGCAACAGGCGCGCACTTGAGCGCGACCTGACCATGGCAAAATACCGCAAGGCGCTTGACTGGGAAGGCCAGATACAGACCTCCCTTGACCCTGAAAGGGCCCGCGCCATGCGCGACAGCCGCAAACCAACCGACAGCGATGTGTGCACCATGTGCGGCGAATTCTGCGCCATCAAGGTTCTAAATCAGGAAGAAAACTGGGATTTTTAGCTGTGCGGATTATAGGTAAGCGAACCGTAAAATAACTCCTGCATAGATAGTTGCTGAACGAAAACCCTGCACTGTGGATTTGTTGAGTTCGCCCTTATGATTGCACAGACTGGTTTCAAACCTGTCTCTGCACACATACATCGGGCCCTATCCTGTAGGGCGTGCTGTGCGCGCCGGACACAACACGCGGTGCGCGCAGCGCACCCTACTGACCCCGTCATTCCGGCTTGCCCGGAATCCCTTTTATTGTGCTGAAAAATGATTCCGGACAAGCCGGAATGACAGAGGTATATGTCCAACGCACAGTACGGGTAGTTGTTATAGTAATTAGATATATGCTCTAGTATCCTGTGCAAAACTGAAAATGCATGGGATCCCTGTTTTTACCCTTCAGATTCCCTCCCCAGAAAAAACCGAATTTTTGCAGCAGCAAAACAAGTTCCTCGGAGATACAGCCTTTTGTTCCAGGAGTATTTATTGCAGGATTCACATCAAAGGATATGCCCCAGCAGTGAGTCGACAGTTTGCCGCATGCCCGCTTGCTGCGAAAATTATAGAAATCTCCAAGAGTAATGACTTCGCCGGCCATGCCCTCACGCTTAACAGCATAAAAAGCCTCCGAAATCACATCAGCCATTTTTTTATGGCACCGCACTATGCGTTCCCGCCGCGAGTAATCCCATGATAGCGCCACCGGAAACGGCACCAGCACCATGGCAAGCATGTCCGCATTCCAGGCATTTTCATCAAACCGGCCATCTGCATCTACGTAATCATATATATTTCCGAATATGTCCAGCACCTGCTGAAAACCGTGCGGCGGCTGCAGAGCGTCAGTGCGCTGCTCGACCACAGGTGCGTGCGCATGCAGGTCTCCGCTGACGGGAATATCAATTGCCTGTCCAATGATTATAAAATCAGGATTATACAAGCCGTTATACTGGCGCAGCTTTTCGGCCAGATGCGGGTCGTTGTAGAACTGTATGGCTATTTTTTCAAACGTATCTCCAGGCTGAATGACATACTCACATCTCATAGACGCCCCCTTTGTTTATGAAAGTTTAAAAATTTAAATGCTAAAAAAAAATACCAAATAGATGAAAATTTTACTATGGGCATAAATACTCAATTTAACCTAAGTATATATACTCATACCGACATAAGTATATGTACTCATGTTATGTGTGCAAAATTCAGGACAACAATAAACTTTCCATGACAAAATTATTTGCTGTACTTAAGTTTTTAGTTGTAATAAAATAAAAAAAAATTTATAACTCAACCATATTTCTTATACTCGCAGCAATAACTGTTGCATCAACGAACTGAAAGCCTATCTCATGAGGGGTTTGGCTGAGCGCATTTCAGGCTGTGCCAACAAAAGACGCTCCATCAAAACCAGCATCTAACAATGAGCACGGTGTCTGAAAAAGCGCTGCCAGGCCCATAATGGGATAGGCTCTAAGAAGTAATTTCATTGTTCACGTTCACTCATGCAGCAGTGCACTCTTTTCCAGTTTTTTGTGCGTAGAGAACCTATGAAAAAATATCGGGTCATTCTTGCTGATGATCACACAATACTGCGCCAGGGAATCAGGCGTCTCGTGGAAGAAATTCCAGGCGTGCTGGTTCTTGCCGAGGCCCATGACGGCATTGAGCTGCTGGCTCTCATGCACCGCCATGCTCCCGACCTTGTCATTGCAGATATTACCATGCCGGGCCTTGGCGGGATTGATGCAACGCGGGAAATCCGCAGGCTGTATCCGGATGTTAAAGTGCTTATCCTGACCATGCACAAGCGCATAGAATACCTGCAGCATGTGTTTGCTGCTGGCGCTCACGGCTATCTGCTGAAAGAGGATTCAAACGATGAGCTGGCCCTGGCAATCGACACCATTCGGAAAGGACGCAATTATATTACGCGCAGCCTTTTAGCGGATATGGCCGATTACTTCTCATGTCTTGGGCACAATGAAAAGCCACAGCCCAGAGAGCCGATCACCGTGCGCGAGCAGAGTATTTTAAAACTGATTGCCGAAGGCCAAAGCAGCAGAGGGATTGCCGACATTCTGGGCATCAGCCTGCGCACCGTGCAGAATCACCGTGCCAACATGATGCAAAAACTCGGCGCAAAAAAAACCGCGGATCTGATCAAGTACGCGGTTGATAAATGTTATGTGTAAAAATGCTTGCGGCGGGCGTTTTTTATTGACTCTATTTTAAAGCACAATGGCTGTTTGAGTAACATGATTCCGTATCACGCTGCAGCTCTATCGCCATACCATTAAAAAAAGCCCCGCGCAGATGCGGGGCTTTTTGTTTACTGCTACCAAGGAGGGATTCTAGGGGGCGTTGCCCCATTTACCCACCTGTACTATGGACAGGTGAATGCAGGTGAACATGATGTAAAGGAACAACCAATATTTGATGATGGACAAACCACATTACATGTCGCCTCGTCTGGATAATTTTTACTGTCACAGGGACAAGATGCGGCGCTGCATTCAGCATAGCCTGCACACTCCGGAGCGCATTTATTCGATTGATTACAGACTGCACAATTGCACTTTGTAGCAATGCCACCATTCTTAGGGCCAAAACAGGTTGCAGCACAGGCATAAACCCTGTCATTCAATTCAGCATTTTCGCTCTCATCGGAATGACGCCCCCACTGAAGATATTCCAATGGTCCATTACTAAATGCCGAATGCATCATCTCGTGCAGTAAAAGGTTGTTAAGATTGCTGCATTTTGGATCAACAAATGTATTATCAGTATTGACTAGTATAGTGGTCCGTCCGGTAAGAATAAAATCAAACACGCTATTTACCATGCAAGAATCAGGCGAAATCAAGGAATTTGTCGCTGGGGTACCGCAGCTTATATTAATACCCCCCAGAAAAGCATTGCCCATACGAAAGGCTCCTGCGGAAGCAAAATTATCCATACATTGGGCGCCTTGTCCTAAAACTTGATCCATAGCTGTTCGTATTTGGCTTTCTTGTGCTGCAGTGCAATTAGTTACGGTAATTTCACCCCATCCAAGGAAATTCAAGGAGTTCCGGCTCCTGCTTGCGGAACCCCACATTGCCTCATCATATTCTGATTGTATGATCAACGTGCCTGTGCCGCTGCCGTCATCAACTTCAACGACAATATGAACACTGTTTTCTTCTGTGCGTGATAAGGTGACTCGCTCGAGAATATAGTGAGATGATCCGGTATTATAACTTATAAGAACCGCCATCTGCTCGGTAATAGTGGCACTGTTTGCTGCCGTCAGTTCAAATTCAAAAAAACCGTCCAGGTCGAAATCTTTCTTTACTATGCCCTCGGCAGGCATATTGCTTAAATCGCTCTCTTCAAAAACCTGCCCTGCATAGACAATCTGTGCTTTTTTAATTGCAGTACTGTTGTCGCGCGTCAGAAGAAGGCGAATGCAGCCATCGGAATTCAGCGCTATATCGGTCCCTCCCGCATTGATTGCAGCCCGGGCAGCGGCTAGATCGTCCTTAGTAATGAAGGCTGGATTTGCGCAGTTGCCTGCATTCACCGTGGATGTGGTGGTTTGATTAGGGATGGACGTGGTTATGGCCGGAGCT
>CAYNVA010000074.1:0-8382 GCA_964400575.1 uncultured Thermodesulfobacteriota bacterium
GGAGGAGCTTGACGTTGACGCGGTTTTCTTTTCCATGTGCGAAGACAACCTCAGGGAAATACTGCTCAGAGACTATGTCATGATTGGCTCCGACGCCTCGGTCTGGGACACCGAAGGCGTGCTTGGCGCGGGCAAACCCCATCCGCGCGCTTTCGGCAGCTTCCCCCGCGTGCTGCGAAAATATGCGTTTGAGCAGAAGCTGCTCAGCCTTGAACAGGCGGTCTACAAAATGACCGGCCTGCCGGCGCGCGCCATCGGCCTTGTAGATCGCGGCATCATCAGGCAGGCAATGAAAGCTGACCTGGTGCTCGTGCGGATGGCAGATGTGCAAGACCGGGCAGACTACGCTGATCCTCACCGCTACCCTGCGGGCATCTGTCGCGTCATGGTCGAGGGCACATGGGAGGTTGCGGAAGGGACGCTTACCGAAAAGTATGCGGGCAGGCTGCTGCTAAAAAAGTAGCGGGGGGGGCGGAGGTCAGAGGTCAGAGCAGAACTCGTTAATTGTTGGTTGTCGATTGTTGATCGTTGGTTGTTGATCGTTGATTGTTAACGAAAAACCATGAACGATAAACGATAAACAATTTTAAACCTTACGAATCCCTGCCGGCCCAGGATTTCCCGAGCGCCATCGAATCAACGGCAACGGTTAAAATATCAAAAAAAGTCTCTGGCGTTGCATAGTCCTGAATATCTATGAAAAAATTCAAGACCGGTTTGTCATTATAGGGAGATGTAAGAAAAAAACTCAAAGCGTTTGTCTTGTTCTGGATAAACGGTACAAGCCTGAATCCGCAATCGTCATCTCTGCAACTGGCCATGGTAATGCTCCTGTGTGCTCTGCTGGAAAGTGTTTAGCCGTCTTCGGCCCTCTTTTATTTTTGTTCAACAACAATATCTGTGGTTAATTCTAATAGTCTTTATTTCTGTTGAAGGCTCTTTAGAAAAAAATCCAGAATTCAGTAGCCAGAATTCAGAATAGAAGACACATAGGCTTCAAGCAATTTACTTGTTTCTTCCAGACAATCATATCCTGAAATGTTTCCGATATTTTCTTCATGCTGAATTCCAAGTCCTCAATTACGACTTCTGGATTCTGACTCCTGAATTCTGACTTCTATCTAATGTATGCCCCACAGATTTTGGCCAAGATGCTTATTTTTTTTCAAAAAAACTTTTAATGTTCCTGAAAATAATTTTCTCGTGATCGGGGCTCGGTATCAGTCGCGTCCCGTCCCGCAGCATGCTCTCCACCGCGCGCGCAAGCTTCTGCGGCTTGCAGGTTTCAGCGGCAAAGTACCTGAGCAATTCCGCGAGCGCGGCACGTGTTGCCGCCGCAATAAAAGCCCCTCTTTCTATATTGCCGCATTCCGCAAGATATGCAAGCAGTTTCTCAACAGTCCGGCCGGCATCATCAACCTCAACCGGATGTGCGCTCTTCCGGCCGGCATGCCGGAGCAGATAGTCATAAAAACCGCCGCTGTCCTGAAACGCGCACCCCTCAAGCCGCACGTCATTATCCGAGGAAACGATCATGCAGTTAACACCGATCGCCGCCCCGTGAAAAGCCATTTCACGAATCAGGTCATCGGCTGTTTGCGGAGCTGCAAAGCGCACGGTAATCATTGCGCCGCCTGCATCATGGCTTGAAGCAATGCCGTCGCCGTCAAATACAACCGTCCACTGTTCACCGGGCATGATTGCATGGCAGCACATGTCGATGAGCCACTGCCGGGCTGCCTCGCCTCCCCGTGACTGCTCAATGCGTGAGCCGCTCGGATTGGTCCGGATGACATTGTATCCGTCGATAATAGTGCGCTGGGCACGGGGCATGAGAGCACTCCACTAATATAAACACTCTGGCTGCGCACTTGTAGTATACAAATATCGGACTGGTGTCAAGCAGGCAGGCCGCAGCCGGGTTAAGCAAGTATAACTACCTGATTACCAGTTGCTTTTTAAGACCCTGTATGATACTCAATTAAAGCTTTTTTACATCGGGGCGTAGCGCAGCCTGGTAGCGCACCTGCCTTGGGCGCAGGGAGTCGCTGGTTCAAATCCAGTCGCCCCGATATCTTTATAAGCACGCGTAAAAAAGAGGCCGACAGGGTGACTGCCAGCCTCTTTTTTTTATTCGTTATATGACTGCATACTTGGCAAACAGAATTCTTATATTTGCCTTCCTCGATCACTATAATATGGGTCTTTTTCAAACTTTTTACGAGGGCGTCAACTTTGCCTATCCAAACAGAGGCGAAATATGTTACATATTCATGTGTTCGAGACGACCAGCTTGCGGGCGGTTGTAACGACTTGTTATCTCAACTAGAGCATGTAACTAAATCTTGTAACCGAAAATTAGAAAACAGTTGAATGCGTTAGCTGTATGGATTCCTTTCTTGTCATTCCCGCTTGACGGGAATCCCTTTTGGTGTGCTGAAAAATGATTCCGGACAAGCCGGAATGACCGAGGTATGTGTAGCTCTATAACACATGAATAATGGTTATAGTAATTTGCTAAATGCTCTAAAACATGAAGTCAGCATGAAAAAAAACAATTGGGGCGTTTCAGTATTTGATTGACCGGAAGAAACAAGGAAGCGCCTTGAAGCCTCTGTGTCTTCTATTCTGGCTTCTGACTCCTGAATCCTGACTTCTTTTCTAAAAAGTGCACATAAAAATAAAATAAGGTCACTGTTTATCATGTTAAAAGATCTGAATGGGAAAAGGCTTACCTACGGCATCACGCTGTCGGTCATTGTCGCGGCTGCACTGCTGTTTTTTGTGCTGCGCGGGAAAAATGCATCGGTATACAAAACCGACAAGGCAACCAAAGGCGATATCCGCTCAGCCTGCATTTCAACCGGTACGGTCAACCCCATCACCACCGTGCTTGTGGGCACGCAGGTTTCTGGCCGCATAAAAGAGCTGTACGCCGACTTCAACTCGCCTGTCACCAAAGGTCAGATCATTGCTCTCATCGACCCCTCGCCGTTTGAGTCTCAGCTGGAGCAGGCCCGGGCAAATCTATTGTCTGCGCAGGCTGCCCTTGCAAAGGCGCAGGCCTCGCTCAAAGAGGCGGAGCGGAATGTAGAGCGCAAACAGCAGCTTTTCAAGAGCAAGGTCATCGGCAAAAGCGAGATTGACGCCGAAGAGACCAACGGCGCAGTGGCAAAAGCTCAGGTGGGCCTGGCCGAGGCCCAGGTGGTGCAGGCCGAGGCCTCGTACAAGCTTGCGGAAACAAACCTGCAGTATACGAAAATTGTTTCCCCCGTTGACGGCATCGTCATATCCAGAAATGTCGACATCGGCCAGACCATGGCCGCCATGTTCCAGAGCCCGACGCTGTTCTCCATCGCCCAGGACCTGAGCAAAATGCAGATAAACACCAATGTCGATGAGTCCGACATCGGCCACATCCAGCCCGGGCAGGATGCGGAATTTGTGGTCGATGCCTATCCGGAAACGGTTTTTAACGGCAAGGTTTCCCAGGTTCGCAACTCGCCTGTGGTGGTGCAGAACGTGGTCACCTATGATGTGGTCATCACGGTTGCAAACCCCGATCTCAAGCTCAAGCCCGGCATGACCGCCAATGTATCGATAATAACCGGCGTTAAAAAAAATGTGCTCCGCGTTCCCAATGCGGCACTGCGTTTCAAACCGAAAAAAATGCCTGCAGGCGCCTCGGCAGAGCACGCCCAAAAAGTATGGCTCCCTGATGGCGATGAGGCAAAGCCCGTAAAGGTCAAAACAGGGATTACCGACGGCTCCTTGTCAGAACTGCTGGAAGGCGACCTTGCTGAAGGGCAGGAGGTGATCCTCGGGCTTGCTGAAAAAGAAAAGAAGTAGGGACAGACCTGCGGGCTGCGGCCTGTTTTAATATGTAGGGTGCGCTGCGCGCACCATTGTATTCCGGTGCGCGCAGCGCACCCTACGAATAAATCTATTAAATAGCCTCTATAGACAATCAACGCAGTCGCTACGAAAATATCAATAAAATATCCAAATGGCGAACCCGGCAAATCAACTCTTTGCATGAAGCCCACTATGCAGCACTGCCTCATACAGACCAGCAATCTCTCCCGCATCTACCATGTGGGCGACAGCGACATTGCCGCCCTGAACAATGTAGGACTGTGCATCAGCAAGGGCGAGTTCGTCTCCATCATGGGCCCCTCTGGCTCGGGCAAATCAACCTTCATGAATGTGATCGGCTGCCTTGATACGCCCAGCAGCGGCACGTACATGCTTGAGGGCACCGATGTCAGCCGCCTCGTGCGCGACGAGCTTGCGGAAATCCGCAATAATAAAATAGGGTTTGTTTTCCAGGGCTTCAATCTGCTGTCGCGCACCACCGCACTTGAGAACGTGGAGCTTCCGCTGCTGTACAGCGGCATGCCTGCGCGCCAGCGGCGGGAGCGGGCCTTTGAAGCGCTCAGGATCGTCGGGCTTGAAGATCGCATCGACCACCAGCCAAACCAGCTCTCCGGCGGCCAGCAGCAGCGCGTGACCATCGCCCGGGCCATTGTCAATAATGCCCCCATAATTCTTGCCGACGAGCCGACCGGGAATCTCGACACCAGAACAAGCGCGGAAATCATGGAGTTGTTCGTTCGCCTCAACCGCGACTCGGGCATTACCATCATCCTGGTAACCCATGAGCGCGATATCGCGGCTTATGGCCGGCGCCTTGTCCGGTTTCTCGATGGCAGCATTATGAGCGACGAGGAAACAAGTTAGTCCGCCGTGGAGGACAGGAGGCGGAATCCAGAATTCAGGAGTCAGAATTCAGAATTAAAATTAAGGATTTGAATTCAGCATGAGCAAGAAACAAAAACAGGGCGTGGGAAAAGTTTCAATTTACTTTCACTGATGGAAGCCTATGTGTCTTCCATTCTGGATTCTGACTCCTGAATTCTGACTTCGTCCCTAAAGGATACAAATAGCATGAATGTAACTTAAGACTGTTTAAAATACCTATAGATAGGATTGTAAAGCCTGTTTTTATGATCAACATACCCGTCACCATCAGAATATCTCTCCGGGCGCTGAGGGCAAACAAAATGCGCTCGGCTCTGACCATGCTCGGCATCGTCATCGGCGTGGGGGCGGTGATCGCCATGCTTGCCATAGGCGCGGGCGCCCGCGAGCGCGTGTCGGAAGAGATCGACAGCATGGGCAGCAACCTGCTTATCGTCTTCTCCGGCTCAACATCCTCGGGCGGAGCGCGCATGGGCGCCGGCTCCGAGCCAACCATTACGCTGCAGGACGCCGAGGCGATCAAGCGCGAATGCCCTGCCGTGCTGGACGTTGCGCCCTCGCACAGCGGCACGGCGCAGGTGGTGTACGGCAACCAGAACTGGTCCACCGTCGTGATCGGCACCACGCCGAGCCTGCTTGATATCCGCGAATGGCAGATCGTTGCGGGCAGGCCCCTGACAGAGCAGGATGACCGCAGCATTGCAAAAGTCTGCGTGCTTGGAAAAACGGTTGTCGACAACCTGTTCGGCGGCATCGACCCCGTGGGCAAGGTCGTGCGCATAAAAAAAGTGCCGTTCACGGTCATTGGCGTGCTGGGGAGCAAGGGCCAGACCATGATGGGCCAGGACCAGGACGATATCATCTATGTGCCCATTTTAACGGCGCAGAAAAAACTGTTTCGCCCTTTATTCGCAGGCATGATACAGTTCATGATGATCAAGGGGCGCAGCATGGATGAGCTCGAAGACGGCCAGCAGCAGATTGAAGAACTGCTGCGCCAGAGGCACCGCATCGGAATCCATCAGCAGGACGATTTTACCGTTAAAAACCTTACGCAGATGATGCAGACCGCCGTCAATATCGCCCGCATCATGACGCTGCTGCTGGGGGCCATCGCATCCATTTCTCTTCTTGTCGGGGGCATCGGCATCATGAACATCATGCTCGTCTCGGTGACCGAGCGCACGCGCGAAATCGGCATACGCATTGCCGTTGGCGCAAAAACATGGGACATACGGCTGCAGTTCATCATCGAGGCAGTCACGCTCTCGCTGATCGGCGGCGGGATAGGCATCATCTTCGGCCAGGCCGGCTCAATTGCCGTAGCGAAACTGGCCGGCCTGCCGGTCATCATCTCGCCCCTTTCAATTGCCGTGGCATTCGGGTTTTCCGCAGCCGTCGGGGTCTTTTTCGGATTTTATCCGGCATACAAGGCTTCCCTCTTGAATCCGATCGACGCTTTGAGGTATGAATAACACAACTGTATTTTTCAGGATGAGCTATGCGATTCAATGACGATACCGGCATACGCCGGCGACTGCTTGCCGGCTTTCTGGGCGTTTTGACCACGCTGTTCGGGGGTGCGGCCGGCTATTATCTGCTCGGGCACGGCCGCTGGAACTTTGACGACTGCCTGTACATGGCCGCCATATCGCTCACCACCGTCGGTTTCGGCGAGATCATCGACGTGGGGGCAGTGCCCGGCGCACGGCTCTATACCATTATGCTGATAGTCTCCGGCATGGGTGTTATCGTCTATTTTGCCTCAACCGTCGTGGCATTCATCGTCGAAGGAGAAATCAAGCAGTATTTCGGGAGAAAAAAAATGAACAAGGAAATCGAGAGTCTGAAAAACCATGTCATCATCTGCGGCGCCGGATCAACCGGGGCCTCCGTCATCCGGGAAATGATAGCCACGCGCACGCCGTTTGTGGTTATCGACGCAAGCGAAGATCCCATAAAAAAAATATCGGGGGATGAAGGAACAGGGCCATTCCTGTATATCATCGGCGATGTCTCTGCCGACCATATTCTCATGGAAGCCGGCATCAGCAAAGCACGCGGCCTGATCGCCTCCCTTCCCGATGATAGAGACAACCTCTTTGTCGTTCTTTCGGCACGCCAGCTTAATCCAAAGCTGCGGATTGTCTCGCGCGGCATCGAGGCCAACATAACAGATAAGCTCCTGCGCGCGGGCGCCGATTCGGTCGTGTCATCCAATATCATCGGCGGCATGCGCCTGGCCTCAGAGATGATCCGCCCGAGCGTTGTGGAGTTCCTTGATGTCATGCTGCGCGACAGGGAGCGCAACTTTCGTGTCGAGCAGGTGCCGCTGCACCACGGTTCGCGTATCATCGGCAAAACACTTGCTGAAGCAAACATACGGAGCCACGCAGATGTGCTTGTCATAGCAGCACAGCAGCCTTCCGGAAACTATGTGCATAACCCTCGCGCCGAATTACTGCTTGAGCAGGACACCGTGCTCATCGTGATCGGCGTGGTAGAGGAGGTTGAAAAACTGCGAAAAATCTGCCATGCCGCAGGGTGAGCCTGCCTGCGGCTCATGGCTACTGATCAAATAAAAAAAACAGTTCAGTAATGACCCACTACTTGTGGATTAAGAAAGACGAGATGAAATCTCTCGTAAACAAAACTATTCCTGTCATTCCGGCTTGTCCGGAATCCTGCACAGGATAGCGTTAAGATTCCGGGCAAGCCGGAATGACGCGGGGATTTTATCCGTTCAGTTTTACCTGCTTCAGTCGTATTGGCTGTAAAGCCCTCCCCTTTTGTGCTACTGGGGAAAAAAATTAATCCTTAAACACCGCTCCCGTGCTTGCCGATGTCACCATCTGCGCATAGCGGTAGGCATAGCCTTTTGTGATCTTGGGCCTGGGGGCCTTCCATTTAGCCCGGCGCTCGGCAAGCACCTTGTCATCAACCTTAAGGCTGATGCTCCGGGCCGGTATGTCGATCTCGATCACGTCGCCATCCTGCACAAGGCCGATGGCGCCGCCTTCGGCTGCCTCGGGTGATACATGGCCGATGGCCGCCCCGCGCGTGCCGCCGCTGAACCTGCCGTCGGTGATGAGCGATACAACCTTGTCAAGGCCCATGCCGGCTATGGTCGAGGTAGGCGTGAGCATCTCGCGCATGCCCGGCCCGCCTTTGGGCCCTTCATAGCGTATCACCACCACATTGCCCGCCTTGATCTGGCCGCCGAGAATGGCTGCCACAGCATCCTCCTCGGAATTAAATACCCGGGCCGTTCCGCTGCTTTTCATCATTTCATCAGCCACGGCAGACTGCTTTACCACGGCGCCGTCCGGGGCAAGATTGCCCCGCAGTATAGCAATGCCGCCCTGCCTGTGATGGGGTTTATCAAGAGGCCTGATGACAGTGTAATTCTTAACCGATGCCCGCTTCAGGCTTGCGGCAAGAGGCTCGCCCGTGGCCGTCATAACGCTTTCATCGATGAGACCCGCCTTTGACAGCTCCTTCATCACTGCCATGATGCCGCCGGCAAGATCAAGGTCCTGAATGTGCACCGGCCCTGCTGGGGACAGCGAGCAGAGATGGGGCGTCTTTGCGCTTATCTCGTTGAAGGTGTCAAGGCTCAGC
>CAYNVA010000075.1:0-4353 GCA_964400575.1 uncultured Thermodesulfobacteriota bacterium
AAATGACGCCCACGGGCTTAACGACCTTGAAAAGACCCTTCTCTTTGTCCTCGTCAACAACGCCGGTGGTCTTGACGCCCTGAAGGTCCATGAGTGCGCCCAGGCACTTGTTGCGGTGCTTGGCATATTTGTTATCATAGATACCCATCTTGGTTTCCTTGACAGCAAGCTCAGCGCACTCCTTGGCGCTTTCGGGCTTGATTGCTTCCCAGGCTGCTGCAAGGGTCATCTCATCAACTTGCTCCTGCGACCAGTGCTCGACAATAGCCTGTGCTTTTCGTGCTCGAGCGATTAATTCCTTCAGATCTTCATCCATAGTAGCCTCCATAATCCATCAAGAAATGTTTGATTAAAAAATAATTCTTCCAGCATGCCATTCACGGTCACGAACCGGGCATGCATACTCTGCATACTATGGCTGCACACCAGCGGTATCAACCCTCGGAAGAAGGCTGGCTGCTGCAGCATGCAGCCTTCCGGCAGCAGGACGGCCGGAAATAGAACACAAGGCCTGCAAGCGCCCCGATATACCACAAAGCCAGCAGCACGGACAGAAAAGGATTTGTCACGACATTGGCCTTATGAATTTTACCGAAAATGATCCCTGCTTTCTCCTGCCCGTGGCAGTTGACGCACAGCGCCTGCTTAACAGCAGCAGGTCCGTGATTGATGGGGTCAAGGTGGCAGTTGGAGCAGTTCTTTGTCGAATACTCACATCCCAGATTCACCTTGCCGTGGCCCTTTACGCGCGTGGCAATCTGAGAAGCAAGGGTCGTCAGCGTCAGTGAGCTGGCAGGCTCTTCTCCCTGCACGAATCCCAGCACCAGAGGAACCAGGGCGGCCTTAGCCTGTTCCTCATGGCAGGCGCCGCAAGTTTTGTGCAAATTGGCGCTAGTGACGGTCGAGGCGGCATCTTGCGCCGGTCGAACGGCATGCATCGTATGGCAGTCATAGCACTGCGGCGCACGGGGATTGCCTGCTTTGACAAGCTGGCCATGCTTGCTGGCTGTATACTTTTTCACAGCTTCTTCATGGCAGTCTGCGCAGTTTACATCTTTGATGCCGCCGGCGGGATGTTTTTTAGCTTCAACACCCGTATGACAGTCAATACATGCTTTATCGCCATGCGTCGACCTGAGAAAAGCCTCCTTGTCGACAAACAGGCTGTGTACCTTGCCGGACGGCTCCTTCTTTGTCAGGTTCCGGTCCTGATGGCAGGCAAGGCAGTCGTTGATATCCTGCGCCCAGGACTGCCGGACAGTGCCGAAGGCAAGGGCCATGCACACACAGATAAAAACCGCTACTGTCAGTTTGATATGGCTGTCTTTTTTCATGGTCGGCTCACTCCATCACATTTAAAACAAATTCAGCAATATCCTGGCTCTTGACCGCTTCGGACTTCTCGCGCACCTTGAGGCCGTCATACAGCATGGTCAGGCAGTACGGGCAGGCCGTTGCAATGGCATCGGGATTTTTATCAAGGGCCATGTCAGTGCGCATCTCATTGATGCGCTTGCCGTGATGCTCCTCCATCCACATGCGCCCGCCTCCTGCGCCGCAGCAAAAAGCGCGGTCGTGGTTGCGGTCCATCTCCACAAGCGTGATGCCCTTGATGGAGGTCAGCACCTTGCGGGGCTGATCGTAGATGTCATTATAGCGCCCGAGGTAGCAGGAATCGTGATAGCAGACCTTCATACTCTGGCTGGCCGGCTTCAGGTTGATTGTGCCCTGCTCGATAAGATTTAAAATAAACTGGCTGTGATGCACCACCTGAAAATTTGCGCCATGCTGCGGGTATTCGTTCTTGAGAGAGTTTAAGCAGTGGGGGCACATGGTGATAATTTTCTTCACATTATAGCCCTGCATGGCCGCCAGGTTGTTCTGCACGAGCGTTTCATACAGGTACTCATTGCCAATCCGGCGGGCCGAATCGCCGCAGCATCCTTCTTCAGCGCCAAGTATGGCAAAATCAATGCCCGCAGCCTGCAGGATTTTTGTGACTGCTATGGCAACCTTCTTATACCTGTCGTCAAAAGCACCGGCGCAGCCCACGTAGAGCAGATATTCAAAAGGCTCTCCCGAGCTTGCAAGCTTCACCCCGAGCTCGCCAGCCCAGTCGCCGCGCGTATGCGCGCCGACGCCCCAGGGATTGGAGTTGTTTTCCATATTGCGGAATACCGCCTGCACCTCCTGCGGAAAGTTGGACTCCATCAGCACCAGATTGCGCCGCATTTCGATGGTCTTATCAACGGTGGTTTCAAACACCGGGCACTGGGCATGGCAGCTCAGGCAGGTCGTACAGGCCCAGATCGTATCAGTCTCGATCACGCCGCCCACACGCGGCTTTTCCTCTGCGCCATCCTGCGCAGCAGGCGGATTGTCGCCCAGCTTCTCTTCCATATGGGCTTTCAGATCCTGAAGCAGTTTTTTGGGCGACAGGGGCTTTTCGCTCAAATGGGCCGGGCAGTTGTCCTGGCAGCGGCCGCAGCGCGTGCAGGCATCAAGCTGAAACAGCTGCGTGCGGGTAAATTCATTTATGGCGGCAACGCCGAAAGTCTCAGCGGTTTCAAAATCAGCGATCCTGCTGATGACGCCCGGAGGGCCGTATGTGCGCAGAAAAATGTTGATCGATGAGGTGATGAGATGCAGGAATTTCGTATACGGTACAGCTGCCAGCAGCCCGAGCACGATAAAGAAATGCATGCGCCACAAAAGGCTGTGCAGCGTCACCTGAAAGCCCTGCGGAAGGGGCATGAAGATATATGAAAAAACAGCACCCACCGGCGCTGTCAGCCACTTTGTTTCATCACCGGTTATCGACAGCCGCAATCCCTCGATGCAGAAGCCTATAATAAGTATTGCAGCCACCCAGATGATGGCGATGGCGTCTTCCAGCTTTGTGTCGCTCAAACGGTCGGGCTTCAGCACGTAACGGCGGAAGGCGGCAAGACCTATACCCGCAAGGCCGCACAGACCCACGATATCAAGAACCAGCGACAAAGCATTGCCCAGCATCGTCGGCACGGAAAATGGCACCTGAACGGCAGCAATGACCAGCACGGGAATCAGGCAGGCAAAGAAAATAAAAAGATGCATGATGCCGGGATAGGCTTCGCGCAGAATGCGGCCGTGGGCCACACCGTACACGATAAAGTCCCACAGGCGCCTGCCCGCATTCAGGATATTCTCATTATCGGGTTTTCCCTTCATCCACATCTTCGAGCGCTTGATAAAGCCCGTAATGCAGATGGCCAGTGCTATGACAACCAGTAATGGATCAAGTATCGTCAGCATGTCACGTCATCTCCTCAAACTGTGATTAATTGACTGAACCATCAGCACCGCTCAGACCTGCGCCTCTTCGCCCCTGTTTTCAAAAAGCGGGAGAATCAGGTTAAACACGTACATGACCACAAACGGCATGGCGAACAAAATAACGGCTACAAGGATGCCCTCGCGGCCGAGAAATGTGGGCATATAGCTCGTGAGCCCCCGCAGGCTCTTTGAGAACAGCTGGCCCCCGACCACGACATTCCAGCGCATGGCAAATACCTGAACAAGAATCAGGGCCGAGCACATGAGGCCCAGCCGGTTTCGCAGCATGTCGGGCATGGGCTTGAGCGCCACAAACCCCAGCACCACCAGCGGAATTATGGAGCAGATGCCCATCTGGAGGATGGTGTAGCTGAAATGAAGTTTCTCAGAGGTCAGCCACTCAATGATCGGCCATGTCTGGCTCTGGGCATAGAGCATAGAAAGCTCATTGAGAAACTCAAGGGTCAAATCTATGATGAAAAAGCCCCACAGAAACTTGTACATGGACTGCAGGCAGGGATTATCAACAGGCTGTTTTTTAACAATCATGACGATGTAGTAGGAAACGATCAATATGGCGATACCCGAGACAATGGCAGACATGAGGAAAATGACCGGCATGAGGGGCGTCGACCACCAGGGATTTGATTTGAGCGAGCCGAACAGAAACCCGACATAGCCGTGCAGCGTGCAGGCCGACGGGATGCCGATTGCCGCCAGCACCAGAGTTATCTTGTGATCGATATGAAGCGCTTCTTCGGAATCATCCATGCTGCCAAGCGCCAGCACCCAGTACAGCGCCTGCATGAGCCCGGAGCTGCTCTTTGCGCGGGCGATGATGTCGGGCCGAAAAACAAACCATATTTCCAGAAGCACCACCAGCAGGTAGAACGAGTAGATATAGCCGAAGCCGGACATGGCCGAAGTGAAATGGGGCGTAAACATGATATTGAATGCCCGCTCCGGATGCCCGAGGTGAAACAGCAGCGGCGTGCAGGCAAACAGCAGAAAGCTGAACGCGGCCACGAGCGAAAACTT